>JBATHL010000076.1:0-6724 GCA_049666745.1 Gammaproteobacteria bacterium | reverse complement strand
GCTCTTGCGCCACTCAGGGCGCCACAATGTTTCGATTGTTTTTACGGGGTCGTGGGTGTGCCTTATATCGCCATCCTGGTGGGGGATTTCATGGCCATGCGCAAGACGAACAAGTAATATGACACATGTCTGCCGCCTGGATCGGCAAACAGGTCAGCGAGGCCCTGAATTCAGCTTGAGCGATTAATTGTGAGGAGGACAGAGGAATGACCCAGGACCATAAAACGGTAATTCGACGGGTGTTCGACGAAGTCTGGAACAAGTCCGACTTCTCGCTGCTGGACCAGGTTTACGGGCCGGACTATGTCGCCCATGTAGCCGGTGCGCCGAGGGATATAGAAGGGCCGGAGCAATTCAAGCAGTTTGTCGCCCTGCACAGTGTCCTGACCTCGGACCTGAACTTCAGTGTCGACGATCAGATCGCGGAGGGTGATAGTGTCGCTACCCGGTGGACCGCGACCACGACGCCGGCTTCGGGCCTCGTCAGCGTTCCTCCCGACGTCCAGGAAATCAGGGTCACAGGCATCAGCATTCACCGCTTCGCTGACGGCAAGGTCGTTGAGTCCTGGGATAACTGGGATGCGCTCACCCTGTATCAGGCCCTGGGAGCCGATGTGCTCGAGAGCGTCTCACTCAGTATTTAAAGCGACGCCTGGCAAGGCGGGAATGTCGAGAGGGGTAACGCCGATGCAAGCAGTAGAACCAGAAGTGATCACCGAAGCCGATGCCTGTGTAGACGCCGTCATCGCGCGGGTCGGTAAGCGGATCGTACTGGCCTTGCCGCTGGCGCTGGGTAAACCCTGCCATTTCGTCAACGCCCTGTATCGTCGCGCCAGGGCCGATGCCGAACTCCAGCTGCATATCGTGACGGCACTGTCGCTCAACCGGCCGAAGGCCGGTAGCGACCTGGAACGGCGCTTTCTCGAGCCCTTTCTCGAGCGCATCTTTGGCGACTATCCTGATCTCGATTATGTCTCGGCGCTGCATGCGGGCGAACTGCCGTCGAATGTCGAGGTGACCGAGTTCTTCCTCAGTGCCGGTCAGTTCCTGAACAATCCGTTGCAGCAGCAAAACTACGTCAGCAGCAACTACACGCATATCGCACGCGACATGATGGCCCTCGGGGTCAACGTCTGTGCCCAAATGGTAAGCAAGTCGGAGGAGGGTGACTTCACCTCCTACAGCTTGAGCTCCAATCCGGACCTGACGATCGATATAGTTGCGCAGGTCAGGGCGCGGCAAGCCGAGGGAGTGCCGGCCGCGATCGTTGGCCAGGTCAACACTAATCTACCTTTCATGTACCACGATGCCATGGTCGCGCCATCAACCTTCGACTTGATCCTGGAGAATCCCGCTTACCAGCATCAACTGTTCGCTCCGCCGAATGCGGCTATCGGCACCCCCGATTACATGATTGGACTCTACGCCAGTACCCTGGTCCGCGATGGCGGGACCCTGCAGATAGGCATCGGCTCGCTCGGAGATGCGATCGCTTATGCTACCTGTATGCGGCATCAGGAAAACGTCGCTTACCGGGACCTGATCGATGACCTCGGAATTACCGATCGGTTTGCGTCGATCATCGCGCAGGTCGGCGGTACGGAACCCTTCGAGCAGGGCCTGTACGGCTCCAGCGAAATGTTCGTTGGTGGTTTCATGGAACTCTACAAGGCTGGCGTGTTGACGCGGGAGGTGTTCCCGCACACGGCTATCCAGCGCCTGCTGAATGCAGAAAAGATCAGTAGCACGGTCGGACCGGGGGTGCTTGAGGCTCTGCTCGAGGCCGATGCAATCCAGCCCCGTTTATCCCGGGGTGATTTCGCCTTGCTGCAGGCGAGCGGCGTGTTCCGCGATGACCTTAGCCTCGAGGGCGACCATATCCGACTTGCCGGGGGTGTGCAGATCCCCAACGATCTGACCGATGCCACCAACCTGGCCCGGCTGACCGAGCACTGCCTGGGCGAACGGCTCAAAGGTGGTGTCGTCATGCACGGCGGTTTCTTTCTCGGCAACCGCGACTTCTATGCCTGGCTCAACGCAATGGCGCCGGCCGAAAGACAGCGCTTTGCCATGACCAGCGTCATGTTTGTCAACCAGCTGTATGGTAACCAGGAACTTGCGACCGCGCAGCGCAAGGACGCTCGCTTTCTGAATACCACCATGATGATCACCCTCAACGGTGGCGCATGCTCCGATGCGCTGGAAGACGGCCGCGTGGTGAGCGGTGTGGGCGGGCAGTACAACTTTATAGCGATGGCGCACGAGTTACCGGGTGCCCGCTCGATTCTGATGTTGCGCAGTACCCGTAGCAAGGGCGGGAAGGTTACCTCCAATATAGTGCGCAGTTATGGTCACATCACCATACCCCGTCATCTGCGGGATATTGTAGTGACCGAGTACGGCATCGCCGACCTCCGCGGCAAGAGCGACAAGGAGATCATCACCGAGCTGCTGAAGGTTACTGACTCGCGCTTTCAAGACGAACTCCTCAGCCAGGCGAAGCAGGCTGGGAAGATACCGGCCGACTTTGAGATCGCGGCGGAATTCCGCAACAACACACCGGAGCAGTTAGCCAGCGCGCTCAAGAGCCGTCGCAGCCAGGGATACTTCCCGGCATTCCCTTTCGGCACCGACTTTACCCCCGAAGAGATCGTGCTGGGTAAGGCCCTCAAGGCTTTGAAGGCCAATCTCGCGGGCCCGGCGGCGATAGCCAAAGCCCTGGCTCGCGCTGTAGACGTGGGACAGGTACCTGAAACTGCGAAGCCCTATCTGCAGCGGATGCAGCTCGACCAGCCCGTGACGATGCGAGAGCGCATGGCGCAGCGACTCATTATTGCCGAACTCAAGGCGCAAGGTCAGCTGTGACTCCGCCCCGCTGAACCCATCAGTGCACGGCAGGGATCTTGCAAGCCCCTGCTATTTTAATTTGAGGCTACAGTGGCGGCGGTGTCTCAGCTAGAATGGCTTTCTTTTGAAATCGACGGGTTAAAATTAGTGGTAGAAGGTTTTCCAATCTGGGTAATCATTTCCGATTATTTGATGGGCGTCGTGATGTGGACGCTGATCGGCCGCTTTGCGATGGGCTTGTTCCTGCCGGAAGACAGCACGTTCTTCTTCATGAAGTTTTTCGTCAAGTCCACCAACCCGATTCTGCAGGTGTTTAAACCGATAACACCATCATTTCTGATTCAACCGCTAGTACCGATCTATGTCGCCTGGTATTTTTTCATGGTTCGATTTTACCTGATGCCCTGGCTGCTAGGATATTCGGTGATGGGCATGTTGTCGTTTCCGCTCGAAAGCGAATTTGCGCGTGGCGTTGCCAATCTGGTCGGTTACTTTGCTAATTAATCCCCGGGTACAGTAAAGCGAGAGCGCGGTTACGTATTCGGAATATTAGTTCCTGGTCGAAAATTGCCCCTGGTAAAGATTTTAACAACGCCTGCTTTGCAGAAATCACTCAGCCTTAACGACACCAGACCTGTTGGATTTGATATCGTTTATCTACTGGTGTCTCAGAATTCCCCGGCTGCCGGAAGGCTGAATAAAGGTCGCAATATAGATTGTTGTCTGCATTGACTTTTACTTAAATCTTAATAAAATACCTTACAAATCGAATATAACTTACTAAATTTAAATAACTTATTCATTCGCTTTTATTGGGTGACTGGGGAGGTTGCCAGAATTGTCTTATGCCAACGATATAGTCGATCGGCGCACTTCCAGGCGTGATCAGCGTATTTCCGGAGACCGGCGCTCCGTTGTTTTACCCAACCTGTCCGATAAATCGCGTCGGATCACGGTGACAGATCGCCGTAGCAGGTTTGTCGATCGGCGAATGCAACAACGCGTGCCTAAGTAGATGAGTAAACGACAAGTACCCCTGGGGCGTGGTTGGTTACGGCGATATCTTCGAGACCGCCTTGAGGTTGTTATACCATCGAATGCCGACGACGATGAGTGGCAGCGCATCTGCGATGAAATCCCGGCTAAGGACTGGGTACGGGTAAAGAACGCATGGCGTCAGCATCAACATAACGACGCACCCCGCTACATGCGATATATCCATGCCGCCGACGAAGAAAGCAAACGGTTGGGATTCTTCTGGAAACGATTGATTGCGCAAGATTTTGTCACTGAAGAAGACGCTTTACTGCTTGCCGAAAATTTCTTCCAGGGATTAGGCGGGTATAGTGACGAGATGGCGAAAGACATGGTCCGGAAAATCCTGAGTGGAGTCGCTGATCGGTACCGGACTAAAGCAACCATGACCCCCGGTAAACTGAACCCAGTTGAGGTAGCGCGGGACACTTGAATATGACCCCCCGAAGAAACGGTTAAATTCGTAGAGATGCCTATTGATTTTGTATTAGAGGCATTGAAGAAGTTAGCAACAGTTTAACTTACTTTACTGGCAGATATGCCTTGTCCCGACTGGATTCGAAAACCAGTTACGCGCCAGCCAAAAACCTCAAAAATAAAGCTTCCCAGCAAGGTTGATTAGTTGAATTTCTAAGGTAGAATACTCGGCCTGATTTTATAGTCGCGTAGCTCAGTTGGTTAGAGCACCACCTTGACATGGTGGGGGTCGGTGGTTCGAATCCACTCGCGACTACCAAAACTAGCTGGATACCAAAAAAGCAATAGTTTTTCGTATCCAGATCATTCGTTATATTTTGGTGCTGGGTAACGAGTGATTTTTTCGCGCCAGCGAGGAAGTTCCGCGCACAGAACCGGAGTGTATAAGTGATACATGAGGTTCGAGCACGGGACTGACGAAGCTAGTGCGAAAAAAGCGCGGTTAACCAGCACCAAAATCAAGTGGCCTTTGGTAGGGGTCACCACTGGAGAATAGACATGCCTCAGATTACCCTTCCTGACGGGTCCAACCGTCATTTCGACCATGCTGTCTCGGTTATGGATGTCGCCAGCGATATCGGGCCAGGACTTGCCAAAGCCACGCTGGCGGGCAAGGTTAATGGCGAGCTCGTGGATGCGTCCTGTCTGATCGAAGGGGATGCCGAGGTGGCGATAGTCACCAGTCGTGATAATGAAGCGCTGGAGTTGCTGCGCCACGATGCCGCGCACGTGATGGCGCAGGCGGTACAGGAGCTTTACCCGGGCACCCAGGTCACCATTGGACCGGCGATCGAAGACGGTTTCTACTACGACTTTGCGCGTGACGAGCCATTCACCCCGGAAGACCTCGTTGCCATCGAAGCGCGTATGCACGAGATTGTCAAACGTGACTTACCGATCGTGCGCGAAGTCATGGATCGTGAAACCGCGAAGCGGGCTTTCGGCGAACTGGGTGAATCCTACAAGGTCGAAATTATCGATGACATTATCCCCGAGGGTGAAGAAGTTTCGATTTACCGCCAGGGCGAATGGTTTGATGTCTGTCGTGGGCCGCACCTGCCGTCTACCGGCAAACTCGGTAACGGTTTCAAAGTCATGAAAGTCGCCGGCGCCTACTGGCGCGGTGATTCGAACAACGCGATGCTGCAACGCATCTACGGCACCGCCTGGCCTGACAAAAAGCAGTTGAAAGCCTACCTGCATCGAATCGAAGAGGCGGAAAAGCGCGATCATCGTAAACTGGGTCGCCAGCTGGACCTGTTCCACCTGCACGAAGAAGCGCCGGGTTCGGTTTTCTGGCACGCGAAGGGATGGACCCTGTTCAACCTGCTGATCAACTATATGCGTAAGCGCCAGGATGACGCCGACTACATCGAGGTGAATACTCCCGACGTGATGGATCGCAGTCTGTGGGAAACATCCGGTCACTGGGAAAACTACCGTGAGCACATGTTTTCCACGCAGACCGAAGACGAACGTGTATTTGCGTTAAAGCCGATGAACTGTCCGGGTTCGGTACTGATGTTCGATCAGGGCCTGAAAAGCTATCGTGACCTGCCACTGCGCATGGCGGAATTTGGCAAGGTACACCGCTACGAACCTTCCGGTGCGTTGCATGGTTTGCTGCGCGTGCGCCACTTCACCCAGGATGATGCACATGTTTACTGCACCGAAGAACAGATGGAGCAGGAATGCATCGACGTGATTGCGCTGGTGCTCGATATCTATAAAGACTTTGGTTTTGAGGATGTCGTTATCAAGTTTTCCGATCGACCTGAAAATCGTATTGGTACAGACGAAATCTGGGACAAGCTCGAAGGCGCGCTGACCAATGCACTCGATAGTATGCAACTCGCTTACGAAGTGTTTCCCGGCGAAGGCGCTTTTTACGGTCCAAAACTCGAATTTGTATTGCGTGATGCCATTGGACGCGACTGGCAATGCGGCACTTTGCAGGTCGATATGAACCTGCCGGAACGCTTCGATATTTCCTATGTAGCCGAAGACGGAAACCGGCATCGGCCGGTCATGTTACACCGCGCATTATTCGGTTCGCTGGAGCGATTTTTAGGAATTTTGATCGAACATTACGAAGGTAAATTTCCGACCTGGTTAGCGCCGGTTCAGGCCGTGGTGATGAATATTACCGACAAACAGGCGCCGTTTGTCGAAAAAGTCCAGAAAATGCTTAAAAATCAGGGAATCAGGGTGATTTCAGACTTGAGAAACGAAAAAGTCGGGTTTAAAATTCGCGAGCACACTTTGCAGCGCGTCCCGTACATGCTCGTGGTCGGTGATCGTGAAGTCGAAGAGGAATGCATTGCAGTGCGTAGCCTGGGTGGTGAAGACCTGGGCACAATAGCGG
>JBATHL010000075.1:0-5179 GCA_049666745.1 Gammaproteobacteria bacterium | reverse complement strand
GTCAGAATCCCTAATTGGGCGGCAGATTAAAAGATTCCCCTGGTTTAACCGGGAAGATCAGCCGCTTGATAGTGATCGTGCTCCCTGGTCTAAGACCCTGGCGGACGGGATAACACGTACTGCCGATATGATCCGATTGAATATCGACGAAGGATCGAGCCGAACTGTCATGACCAACTGCTCGCCTATTCTTTCCGGCAGCGGCAAGCCAGCCGGGGTGCTGATCAGTTTTGACGATGTTACCGAACTCGAGCAGAAGGAGCTGGAACTGCGCATATCCAAGGAAGAAGCCGAGCAGGCAAACCGCTTCAAGAGCGAGTTTCTGGCAAATATGAGTCACGAAATTCGAACCCCGATGAACGCTATTCTTGGTTTTTCGGAAGTGCTCAAGCGAGGCTATGACCGGGACAGCAAGGACAGCATCCGCTACCTCAATACCATTTCCTCCAGCGGTAACCACCTGCTGAACCTGATCAACGACATACTGGATTTATCCAAGGTCGAGGCCGGCCATATCGAAATTGAAAAAATCAATACCCCGGTACATCAGATAATTCATGAAGTAGTGCAAATCATGCAGGTCAAAGCGGATGAAAAAGGTATTTATCTACGCTATGAACCGTCTTGCCCGTTACCTGAAACTATTCATAGCGATGCCGGCAAGATCCGGCAGATCGTGACCAACCTGGTGGGTAACGCCATCAAGTTCACCAGTACGGGCGGGGTTAAGGTCGTAACCAGACTGGCAGAAAATGGCGATGATGCCCTGCTAATGATCGACGTAATCGATACGGGTATAGGCATGACGCCGCAGCAGGCAGTCGATGTGTTCAATCCATTCACCCAGGCAGACAGCTCGATTACACGGCGTTTCGGTGGCACCGGCCTCGGATTAACCATCAGCAAGCGTTTCGCCGAGGCCCTGGGTGGCGATATCGTGGTATCGAGCATGGTGGATGCCGGTAGCCAGTTTACCGCAACACTGAGCACAGGACCGATCGCAGGGGTCAAGCGTCTAGATATTGATGAACTCCTTTCCAGTCATTGGCAGGAGACTACGACCGAGAAAAAGCATTGGAAATTCCCCGCATCCAGGGTGCTGGTTGTCGATGATGGCGAGGAGAATCGAGAGTTGCTGAAAGTGGTGTTAGCCGATATCGGGGTTGCGGTGGTGACAGCTGAAAATGGCCAGCATGCGCTTGAACAACTGGAGAGCCAGGATTTCGATATCGTGCTGATGGATGTGCAAATGCCGGTGATGGATGGATACACGGCAGCAAGTCTGATGCGGGAAAGAAAATACAGCTTACCGGTCATCGCCATGACCGCTGACGCGATGCTGGGAGCCGAGCAGAAGTGTCTGGACGCGGGATACAGTGAATACATGACCAAACCGGTTGACATCGATCATCTGATAGACAGGTTGGCGGATCATTTGGGTGGTGAGCCCGTAACCAAACGGGAGCTGGCAGAACCACAACAGGTAGATCAGGCAGCAGTCACCGATGATCAACCAGACGAGCCGGGGACAATAGTATCCAGTCTTCCGATGTCGAATCCCAAGTTTCGCAGCATCGTCGAAAAGTTTGTTACCAGGCTTGGGGAACAGCTGACGGCTATCGATTCAGCCTGGAGTCAACGCAACTATGACGAACTCGCGAAGCTGGGGCACTGGCTGAAGGGATCTTCAGGAAGTGTTGGTTTCAATCAGTTTGTCGAACCGGCGCGGGAGTTCGAGCAGTTTGCCAAAGACCGGGATGATTCGAATCTACCCGGCTCGATACAGGCATTACATGGTATCTACGGCAGGATCGCTTTGCAGCCAGCAGCGAAAGACAAACCCGTGCTGGAGATAGTGAAGCCCGAAAAAGAGTATGTCATTCCAGAAAAACTTGTTTCCCCCTATCTCGAAACCAAGCCGAGATTAAGACCGGCCATTGGAATTTTTATCAACCAGTTATCGGCCAAGTGCGATGACGTCGATACCGCAGTTGCAGCAGAAGATTTCCAGGAAATCGAAAAATTCGGTTACTGGTTAAAAGCCTACGGCGGCTCTGTCGGTTTTGACGTATTTACGGAACCGGCACGAGACCTCGAAACTTACGCAAAAGAGAAGCAACTCGATTCGGTTCAGCATACGGTCAGTGTAATCAAGCAACTGAATAGTCGAATCGTGAATACGGATCTGGATTAAGCCGCCATGACCGGGATGCCGATAGGAAAAACCAATGGAAAAATTGATATTTCCCGACCTTCTTTCTAGTGGCTTGAACTAGAATTAACTTAACTTACAAAGGTATCAAGATCCTGCAACAGAGCGATCCACAAGATTCAGCTTTGAAGACATCGACCATCATGATGGTCGATGACGAACCCGTGATGCTGGAAATTGTTCAGGCCTTACTCGAAGAAGAGGGATACCGGCATTTTATCCCGGTCGGAGACTCAACCCAGGCAATCGATAAACTGATCAGTGCTGACCCTGATATCCTGCTACTCGATCTGGATATGCCCGAGGTTGATGGGTTTGAGGTGTTAACAAGGGTTCGTATGGTCGACGACTACCAGCATTTACCGGTTATTATCCTTACCGCATCCGAGAATCCTGATAACAAGCTTAAAGCCCTGGAACTGGGTGCCACAGACTTTCTGTCCAAACCGGTTGATCCCAGTGAACTGGCATTGCGAGTTAGAAATACGCTCGCAGCCAAGGCCTACCAGGATCATTTGGCCTATTACGATAATCTAACAGGACTGCCTAATCGAAAATTATTCATCGATCATCTGGGTAAGGGCGTCTACCAGGCAAAAAGAGAAAGCCGATCCCTGGTATTGCTGGAAATCGGTCTCGATCATTTCCAGAATATAAACGAGTCCCTGGGTGTTCACGGCGGAGATCATATTCTGCAAACCGTTGCAGAACGGTTGCTGGACGTTTTACGTAGCAGTGATGTTGTCGGACGCAGCAATAGTACGTTAACTATCGAAAATACGGCGCGAACCGGCGGCGACGAATTTTCGGTCGTATTGTATGGGGTTGACAGCGTGGAGAATGCATCTGTTGTCAGTAACCGAGTACTGGAGGCAGTCAAGCAACCCTTTACCGTGGATAGTGATGACGTTTACCTGACGGCCAGTATTGGTATTGCCGTATACCCGGATGATGGCGACGAGGCCGACGCGCTGATCAAGCATGCCGCCTCGGCACAGGATTTTGCCAAGACACAGGGCCGGGATAGATACCAGTTTTATTCCAGTGAAATGGAAGAGCGCTCCAGGGCGATAACAAAAATGGTATCTGATCTGAGGACGGCACTGGAAGAACGGCAGTTTGAACTTTATTATCAACCCCAGGTTGATGCGAGCAACGGTAACGTCATCGGCATGGAGAGCCTGATACGCTGGTTCCATCCCGACAACGGGCTGGTGTCGCCGATAGATTTCATTCCAGTCGCTGAAGAAATGGGCATGATTGTTCCAATTGGCGAATGGGTGTTGAGTGAAGCTTGCCAAAACGCCAGCGAATGGATCTCGACAGGCCACAGTGGACTCAGGGTGTCGGTCAATGTTTCAGCCAAGCAATTCAAAGACCCAGGCTTCAAGGCCTCGATAATCTCTGCGCTCAAATCCAGTGGCCTCGACCCGCGATGCCTGGTGCTGGAAATAACCGAGAGCATGCTGATGGGTGATATCGACCAGCTTGCGGTCTTGCTACAGGACATAAAAAAACTCGGGGCCTCGTTTTCCCTGGATGATTTTGGAACCGGTTACTCATCGTTGAGTTACCTGAAAAAATTCCCTATCGATGAACTGAAAATCGATCGTTCGTTCCTGCTCGATGTGCCGGCTAACACCGATGACAATTCAATCGTTAGAGCGATCATCGCAATGGCACATAGCCTTGGACAGAAAGTGGTTGCAGAAGGGGTAGAGGACGATAAGCAGCTTGAATTTCTAAGGCGGCATGACTGCGATACTATTCAGGGGTTCTATTTCAGCAAGCCGTTAAACCGGGCTGACTTTAGCAGCTACCTGTCCTCAAAAGCTCATCGCAAAGTTAGCTAGGCTCCTAATCTAAACATTGCGTTCAGGTTCCAGGTCAAATCCGGCGGAGCGTTAACCCCGCATGCGTTCGGCTTTGGGATCATACATCGCGCTCAGGCTGGCGGTCGCAGGAATGAGAATACCGGCCACATCGATTTCAAATTTACCGGCCTCGATGTACTCACGAGTAATGTCTTCTTCCACTTCGACATAACCCAGGCCGACCGCGCCACCGAGTGTATGCCCGTAATCGCCCGAGGTCAGGTGGCCGACGATCTTGCCGTCACGCAGAATCGGTTCATGGTGGTACAGGGTCGCGGCTGGGTCCTGCAGCAGGAATTGCACCAGGCGCTTGTGCATGAAACTACGGCTTTCCTTTTGCTGCACCATCGCGTCTCGACCGATGAAAGGGGTCTCCTTGTCGAAGGCAAGCACAAAGCCCATACCGCATTCGAGCGGTGTGTCATGGTCGGCGACGTCATGCCCGTAGTGCACGAATTTCTTTTCCATGCGGCAGGAATTAAGCGCGTGCATGCCGGCCAGGGTCAATCCGTGTGCCTGGCCCTTTTCCAACAGGTAGTCGAAAGCGTGGCGCGCCTGGTCGACCGGGACATAAAACTCCCAGCCGAGCTCACCGACATAAGATACTCGTCCAGCGTATCCGCGAGTCATACCGAGCTCGATCGAGTGGAAATCGCCAAACGGAAAATTAGCGGTGGCGAAGTCGTGATCGACGGCGTCGCTGAGCAGTGCCCGACTATCGGGCCCCATGACCCCGAGCATCGCCCAGGCATTGGTGATGTCGCTGACACAGCAGAACTCGCCTTCGGCGATATGCGATTTCAGCCAGTGCAGGTCCTTGATGGTCTGTGTCGCGCCACTGATCACCCAGAATTCGTCCTCGGCGATGCGGGTCACGGTCAGGTCGGCCTCGATACCGCCCCGCTCATTCAGCCAGTGCGTATAGACCATGCGTCCGGGCTCCACGTCGACGTTGGCGCTGGAAACCCGTTGCAGCAATTTGACCGCGTCGCGCCCCTGCACCAGATACTTGGAGAATGAACTCTGGTCGAACAAAACCACGTTTTCACGCGCGGCCTTGTGTTCGGCGGCGCTATGCTCGAACCAGTTCTGC
>JBATHL010000074.1:0-2671 GCA_049666745.1 Gammaproteobacteria bacterium | reverse complement strand
AAATGCTGGTGGCTGCGATCGGATCGATGCCAAATGTCAGGTGTATATTGAAGAGATAGATCAGTCAAAACATACGATCATGACGAATCCCAGCTCTGTCTATGGTGTTAGTGGGGAGATTTTTGTTCCTGAAGGCCACTACTTTGTCATGGGTGATAATCGCGACCACAGCAATGACAGCAGGGTGTGGGGCTTTGTGCCAGAGGAGAACCTGGTCGGCAAGGCTGTTAGAATATGGATGCACTGGGATTGGCGGAACGATGGCAGTGGGCTGGATTTGTCCCGCGTAGGCCGAAAAATTTCGAACTGAGGTAATGGTAATGAAGAGATTGACGAACTCGAGACAACGACAAAAAGGCATCTCAAGTGTCGGCTGGATAGCTGTGGCGGGCATTTTCGGATTGTTGCTGATAACTTTTTTCAAGGTTTTTCCGTTCTATTACGAAAATTATAGAGTCAAATCAGCCATGGAGGCGTTGCGACTGGATGAATCGGTAGATTCAAAATCCAAGCGAGAAATCTGGCAGTCGCTGAATAAAAGACTGTATGTTAACGATGTCAAAAGCGTCACACGGGAAGACGTAACTATGGAGCGCAAGGACGGCAAAACGACTGTGACCGTCAGTTACGAGAAAGAGGATGACTATATTGGGAACTTGTATATCGGTGGACGCTTTGTCGAAAGTATAGTGATCGAGCGGTGAATGCCGACAAGTTATGCACACTTACCGGATACCAATTCAAACAGACGAATCTACTGGAGCAGGCTCTTACTCATCGCAGCTATTCGCGCCAGCTCAACAATGAAAGACTCGAGTTTCTCGGCGACAGTATTCTTAATCTAATTATTTCCAATCATATCTACGAGCGCTTCAGCGCCGCCGACGAAGGTGATTTAAGCCGCATCCGAGCCTCGCTGGTAAAAGAAGAAACCCTGGCGCAGGTGGCGCGTCAGATTGATCTGGGTGACTACATCCACCTTGGCGGTGGTGAACTTAAAAGTGGGGGCTATCGACGTGCATCGATTCTGTCGGACGCGCTGGAAGCCCTGATTGGCGCGATCTACCTCGATAGCGATTATGCGCAAACCGAAGCGGCGGTTTTACATCTTTACCGGGAGCAGTTGCAAAACATCGATGCCGGAGCCAATTTAAGAGACCCGAAAACTCGATTACAGGAATACCTGCAGGCAAATAAAAAAAGCCTTCCCATTTATCAGGTCGATCAAATTACTGGTAAATCTCACGATCAGGTCTTTACCGTGAGTTGCAAACTGACCGATCTCGATATGCAAAGCAATGGCAAGGGATCCAGTCGCAAGAAGGCGGAGCAGCAGGCCGCGCAAAAAATATTAGACAAATTGGGCATATGAGTAACGAGTTTCGCAGCGGTTATGTAGCTTTAATCGGCAAACCGAATACCGGCAAGTCGACTTTAATGAATGCGCTGGTCGGTGAAAAACTCAGTATCACCGCCCACCGACCACAAACCACGCGGCATCAAATCCTGGGCATTAAAACGACCGAGGAGTACCAGTGTGTTTTCGTTGATACCCCCGGCATTCATGATGATAACCAGAAAGCTATTCACCGTTACATGAATCGTGCCGCCACCAGTATGCTTGATGATTCGGACCTGATTTGTGTTCTGCTCGATGTGGCACATTTCAATCGGGAGGATGAAAAGATCCTGCGTCGAGTCAGTAGCTATAAAAATGTACTGCTGGTAATCAACAAGATTGATCAACTGAGCCGCGCGGCCTGTCTGCCGCTGATGCAGAAGATATCGCGGCAGGTTCCAGATTTCGAATGTGTGCCGGTGTCCGCACTTAAAGGCGAAAACCTGGATCGCCTGGAGCAACTGATAGTTGCTCGATTACCGGTCGGCGTGCCGCATTTTCCTGATGATCAGCTAACCGATAAATCGATGCGATTTATCAGTGCGGAAATTGTGCGTGAGAAACTCTTCCGCGTGCTCAAGCAGGAACTGCCGTACTCGATTACGGTAAGCATCGACCATTACCTGGAGGAAACCGATATCACTCGTATCTCGGCAACCATCTGGGTAGAACGAAAGTCGCAGAAAGCGATTGTCATAGGAAAGGGTGGAAGCCTGTTGAAAAAGATTGGTACCCTCGCACGCAGCGATATCGAACGGCTTATCGGCATAAAGGTTTATCTTCAACTCTGGGTAAAAGTGCGTGAAGACTGGGCAGACGATGAACAATCCCTGGCGGCATTTGGTTACTCTGATGGAAACCAGGGTCACTGACCAGATTTCATTTCTGCTACGTCGACGTGACTGGCAGAATACGAGCCTGATGCTGGACTTCTTTACCCGGGACTATGGCTGTATCCGCGCAATAGCGAAAGGTGCGCGGCGCAATGCGGCAAGAGCGTCGTATCAACCCTTCGTGATGTTAAGTATCAATTGGAGCGGCAAACATGACCTGAAAACCCTGACTGCTATCGAAGGCCAGGCATTGCCGGTCGGCGAGGAAAATTACCTGTCGCTATTGTATGTCAACGAGTTGATTGGAGCGCTACTGCCCCAGGGTGAACCCAATCCGCGTATTTTCGCCAGCTATGTCTCATTGTTACAGCAGTCTGTAGAGGCAATTGACGAGGCCAACTTGCGCAGGTTTGAACTCGAGTTGATGCAATTACTGGGC
>JBATHL010000073.1:0-1761 GCA_049666745.1 Gammaproteobacteria bacterium | reverse complement strand
GGTCTTTACGATGATTCCGGAAAGTGGTTCTTCCGCACTGGCCTGCCTGGAAAAAGTGGTGTAGGTGGCGGAATTATCGCAGTTTCGCCGGGCAAATTTGGCATTGCTGTCGTCTCACCACCATTGGATGAGGCAGGAAACAGTGTTCGTGCGCAAAACGCAATTGCCGACATTTCCAATGCTCTTGGTGGAAATCCACTAGGTAACGATTAGCAAACCTGGCGAGTTCCTTTCGTATTACAGGTGGGCGGCAGAACCGCCCACCCTGGCCCGGGCATAGGTAAAAACAAACACGATATTGCCAACAATTCGCATATATTCAACGTCGTTACAAAACCAGACAGTACGTCATGAGCATTACCGCTATGGCGTAGCCTGTATAAGGCCTTCCTGCATCATGGGTAGCAACGTGAAAACATTAATGACCACAGCATTACTCAAGTCCATAAAGAATGCGCCAACCAGAGGGACAACAATAAAGGCTTTGGTCGAGGGACCATAACGACCGGTTAAAGCTTGCATATTGGCCATCGCTACGGGTGTCGCCCCGAGGCCCAGCCCCATGAAACCAGAAGCGATAATTGCGGCATCGTAATCCTTGCCGGTAAAGCGGAAAACCAGAAACACCGCCAGCACCGTGACTACCAACATTTGCGTCATCAAAATGACCAATAGGATGCCAATAGCATCAGCCAGTTGCCACAGCTGAATGGACATCAAACTCATCGCCAGGAATAAATGCAGGCTTAACTCACCGGCGCGGTTAATCGAGGGGACATGCATACTAATCTTGACCAGATCAGCAAGATTAGTCAGGATGATACCAATAAACATAGCCGTTAAAAACTGGGGTAATGCAACGCCCTGATTGGCCAGCCATAGATTCAGGTTATATCCAAGACCAACGCACAAAGCCAGCATTAGCAATGTAGAGAACCCCGCTTCCAACGGTAGGGAGTCAGCTTTCTCTTTAGTTGGTTCCTCGGCAACTTCGTACGTGTGCTGATCGTTTTGCCATGACCTCAGTTTATACTTCTCTATCAGAAAGCCGCCAACGGGGCCACCAATTAGGCCACCGGCGATCAAGCCAAAGGTCGCACAGGCTATTCCCAAGGTACCGGCCCCGGCAAGCCCAACCTGCTCGGCGGTTTCACCCCAGGCTATGGCAGTGCCATGACCACCCGCGAAAGAAATACTACCTGCGAACAAACCATAAGCCGGATGGGCGTCAGACGCAATAGCGATCCCGATTCCGGCCAAATCCTGGAAAATCAGTAGCGTGATCGCGAAAACCAATAAAATAACCAGAGCCCTGCCACCCGAGGCCAGCGCGCTCATTTTGGCGGACAGACCTATTGTGCTAAAGAAAGTCAGCAGCAACAGGTTGCGTAATTCAAGATCAAAATCGACTTGAAAGTTCCATAACAGATATAAGATAGTTAGCAGGCTACTGCAAAGTAACCCTCCGGTTACCGCGACGGGAATATTAAAACGTGTCAACACCGGCACTTTCTTATTGATATAACCCCCCGCAGCCAGAACCAGCACGCTGGCAATTATCAGGTTGGGACCCTCAACTAAAAATTGCTGTTCCATGAGACCTGTCCTTTAATGTTATGTCGTGGATTTTATACGATTGTAGATATGTAATTCCCTACGGGACAGTCTAATCTGAAATTACACACTTCAGGAGACTGCAACAATGGGACCCAAGGAAAGAGAGATAAAGAGGCGTTTACGCGTACTGGAACACGCCGAAAA
>JBATHL010000072.1:0-16458 GCA_049666745.1 Gammaproteobacteria bacterium | reverse complement strand
CTCATGCGTACTACTGTCAGGTAAAGCTAAAACCAGCTGCGAAGCGCACATTATGCGGTGGAATTCGTCATCGGTAAACAGGCATTATATGTTTTGCCAGCTATTATTTTTGTTAAACTCGTCGGATTTGGCAAAGGTGGCAGTGTGAGTAAAATCGAACAGGCCAGGCTGGACAGTCTCGAACTGCTCTACAGCGAACAGGATCACACGATTCAGGCGCTCAACGACATAGTTGCGCAACAAAGCCAGGAAATTTCCCGTCTCAATTTGCAGATTGAACAAATCAAGGTTCAACTACAGTCGTTGAAGAGCGAATCAGCAGCTGAAATCAGTTCCGAGTTCGAGATACCACCGCATTACTGATGAAGGCCACGGAGCGTGACGCGTTAGCAGAATTGCTTGCCCATGCCCGAACGCAAGCAGGCAAAATGAGCATCCTGCCCAATGAGAACGGTGTCGAAATCCGGCTGCTCGAAGCGCAGCTTGGTTTCCAACACAGTTTTGTTTCAGGTGCGCTACCTGTTCGCGCGAGGCAATCGACTCAGGCCCTGTTAAAAGCCTGCAATAACAAGCAACGCAATATCAAAACGGTTCTCGATCTCACCGCTGGATGGGGCATCGATGGCTTTACCCTCGCCTGGCACGGTCAGCAAGTTACCTTGCTGGAGCAAAATGAACTGGTGCATGCAATTGTCGCTTATTCGCTCAGCCAACTGGCGGCCAACCATCACGGTGCCGCTGTTGCTGAGCGAATTTTCATTGAAAATACCAATGCAAATAGTTACTTACGGTCATCGGCTGCCAACCTTGAATACGACTGCATTTATCTCGACCCGATGTTTCCACGCCATAAATCCGGTGCCAAACCGGCCAAGGAAATGCAGATATTACAGGCATTGACCACCAACGTTGAAATCGATTCATGCTTCGAGCTGGCATTGCAGAAAGCGCGCAGGCGGGTCGTTGTGAAGCGCCCGGTCAAGGCTGCCTTGCTCAGCGCGCTGAAACCGGACCTGGTATATCGTGAAAAAACGATTCGATTCGATGTCTACCTGACCCGCTGAGGTCGATAAGTATCACCCCCCAAACGGCCGTCATCGCTTCGCCATAAATCCCAGGGCAGGATAATCGGTGAAAGTTTTTGCGAAGTAAACCGCAGGCGGCGCAGCCGCCGAGGCATTCGCAAAAACTTTTCACCGATTATCCGACCCATTACCCGGCCATAGCCGGGTTGGTATAGCGATAGTTGTGAGCATAAGTAAGTGCGATTGGGGTCAGTCACGAAAATTATTAAACTGCAGCGGGATGCCGAGCCCGGCTTCGCGCAGGCTTTGCATAACCTGTTGCAGGTCGTCGCGCTTCTTGCCGGTTACCCTGAGTTGCTCTCCCTGAATCGCGGCCTGAACCTTGAGCTTGCTGTCCTTGATCAGTTTCACCATTTTGCGCGCCAGATCCCTGTCCAGTCCCTCCCTCACCGTAACCTGCTGACGGGCACGTTTGTTCATTTCGACGATATCGGCGAAATCGAGGCAATCGACGTCGATGCCTCGTTTTGACATTTTCTCCTTGAGGATCGGGATCATCTGTTTTACCTGGAATTCCGATTCCGCCTCCAGGGTTAAGTCATTACCCGATTGGGCGATGCTGGCGTTTGAACCTTTGAAATCATATCGGGTACCGATTTCACGATTAGCCTGGTCCAGCGCATTACTCAGTTCGTGGTGGTCTACTTCGGAAACAACGTCAAATGAGGGCATCGTATACTCTTGCTCAGGGTTTAATGGTTAAGGTATTGAAATCATTGCTGAAATTATAATTCGGGATAGCAAGATTCTGAAACTTATTTTCACCTTGCAACGCCCTGCCGGCGTAATCATAACGTGCATTGCTACAGATTTCCCGCAAACCACGTTCAAATGCTTCGATGACACAACCAAGGTGAGTACCGATGGCATAGCCGACAAAATACTCAGCCTGCCTGGAGCGTAACGTATTAGTCGCAAACGCAGGCTGATGACTAAGCCGTGATTCAGGATCCTGCAAATTCGCGTCGGCCTGTTTTAACCCGGCAATACTCTCCGCGGAGCGGGCTATGACCACGATCACCAGGTTATCCTGGCGCAAAAACGCCGGCACATCCGGCGTCAGGGACTTGATTTTGAAGTGGTAGGAACTTTGCACTGCGGGTGGCCTGATATCGATCGCGAAATCGACCAGCACATAAACAACAGCCACACCCAGAACGGCGGAGAAAGCTTTGAATAGACCTTTGAGTAGTTTTCGTTTCAATAATCTCAACACCTGCTACCGACTCTGGGCAGGGGGCACCGATACAACAGACCACTTCGGCATCGACGCAGAATTTTAACCGGGCGAACAGCGGCAATACTAAGCGCCGAGCCTGACCTCCTCACCAGCCTGCTCGCTGCAGTATCGGCTCAGACAGCTGAACAGTTCCTCGCCACTGCCCTGCAATCGCCAGCACTGGTCAGCAGCATCGTAATCAAAATGAAAGCCGCCTGAACGCGCTGCCACCCATAGCTGCGACAGCGGGGTCTGCTTGTTGACGATGATCTGGCTACCGTTGCCAAACTCGAGGGTTAAAATACCGCCGGCACTGTCATAATCGATATCGACACCGCAGTCATCGATGGCTTCCTCGATCGCGGTCATGGTGTCTTCTGCGAGCTGGTTGAAATCGGACTCATTCATCTTCAGTGGCCGCGAAATTGAGCGCTAGCGAATTGATACAGTAGCGTTTGCCGGTGCTGTCCTGTGGCCCATCCTCAAATACATGCCCGAGATGACAGCCGCATTTATCGCACATGGCTTCGACTCGCCGCATACCGAGACTCGAGTCTTCCTCGTAACGAATCACCTGCTCGGCCACCGGCCTGTCGAACGAAGGCCAGCCGGACCCGGAATCGTACTTGTCAGCCGAAGCGAACAAGGCTTCACCGCAGCATTTGCACAGATAGTTCCCGCTTCGAGGATTGTGATTATACTCGCCGCTGAACGGCGGTTCGGTGCCCTTTTCACGACATACCCGGTATTCTTCCGCACTCAACTTGCTACGCCATTTGTCATCATCACTCATGTTTTTCTCCTTTTATTTGCAGGTACATTTCTTTACCATCGACCAGATAAATCCAGCCGCGCGCGATGCGATACATGAGCCAGATAGTAACCCCGGCCAGCACCACGTAACCTATGCCTAAAAACCAGGTTGTCGATATTCCGATCACTATCCACAGAAGACCGTACCAGAAGGTCGCCTTTTGCCATCTGAAATGCGATTCCAGCCAGCTGCCACGCACATCGTCCTGCTTGATATAGTTAACAATCAATCCAATGACGGCCGTCACCAGGGTAACAAAAGACAGCGCCTGCAGAATGTATACCGAGTAGGTATATTTTTTGAGTTCGGCCTGTTGTGCTTCGTCAAGTTTCATTCCTGGCCTCCCAGCAAATTCTCAAACCCGATCTGATCAAGAATTTCCACACCGAGTTCTTCCGCCTTTGTTACCTTGGAACCCGGGTTATCACCACTGATCACCGCCGTGGTTTTAGTGGAAACACTGCCGCTAACTTTCGCGCCCCGTGCCTTGAGTAATTTGGCTGCCTGGTCGCGACTAAGGCCTTCAAGGGTACCACTGATAACATAGGTCTTGCCTTCCAGGGTTTGCAATTGCTGTTGCTGCGCAGCATCCCCTTGCGGCCAGCTTACACCCTGCAATAAAATCTTTTCGACTATGTCCCTGTTTTTTTCCTGGTCGAAGAAATGACGTATGTTTCCGGCCACCACGGGACCCACGTCTTCAACCTGCTGCAAGGCTTCCTCATCCGCATCCATGACTGCTTCGATTGCGCCGAAGTAGCCGGCGAGCGTCTCGGCAGTGGCTTCGCCAACCTCGCGAATACCAAGCGCATAAATAAATCGCGCCAGGCTGGTCTGCTTGCTCTGTTCGAGCGCGTCGAGCAGGTTACGCGCGGATTTTTCCGCCATGCGTTCGAGCCCGGCCAGCTGATCGAGCGATAAATGGTAAAGATCTGCGATAGAATCGACCATGCCCTGTTCCACCATTTGTTCGACCAGCTTGTCTCCCAGGCCCTCGATATCCAGCGCCTTGCGCGAAGCATAGTGCTTGATGGCTTCCTTGCGCTGCGCCGCACAAACCAGCCCTCCGACACAACGATAAGCCGCCTGCCCGGGTTGCTGCAGAACTTCCGAGTCACAAACCGGACAGCGTACCGGCATGCGCGGCAGTTTTAGATCGCCTTCGCGCTGCTGCAGTACGGGTGCGACAACTTCCGGTATCACGTCTCCAGCCCGGCGTACGATGACGATATCGCCGATGCGAACATCCTTGCGCTCGATCTCGTCCATATTGTGCAAGGTTGCATTGCTCACCATGACACCGCCGACCGCGACCGGATCAAGCCTTGCCACCGGTGTCAACGCACCGGTTCTACCCACCTGGAAGTCAACATCGAGCAGGCGTGTCATTACTTCCTGCGCAGGGAACTTGTAAGCAATCGCCCAGCGTGGCGCACGCGACACGAAGCCGGCCTCGCGCTGCCATGCGGTATTATCGAGTTTGAACACGACACCGTCGATATCGAAAGCCAGTCTGTCGCGCTGCTCGAGTATACGCTGGTGATAATCCAGGCAATCCTCAATCGAATCGAGTAGCTCGATTTGCCGACTTACCGGAATGCCGATACTGCGCAGGTACTGCATTTGCCGGAACTGGCTGACCGGTAATTCGATGCCTTCGCAAAGACCAATGCCATAGCTGCAAAAAGTCAGCGGTCGGCTTGCTGTAATACGGGAATCGAGTAGTCGCAAACTGCCCGCGGCGGCATTTCTCGGGTTGGCAAACACCTTGCCGCCAGCTTGCCTTTGACTCTGGTTGAGCGCATCAAAACCTTCGAGCTCCATGTAAACTTCACCACGGACTTCGATACGTCGGGGCAGATTCTCACCCATCAGACGCAACGGGACTGACACAATGCTACGTGCATTGGCGGTGATGTTTTCACCGCTACGACCATCGCCCCGGGTCGCCGCACGCGATAGATTGCCAGCCTCGTACAGCAGGCTGACAGCGAGTCCATCGAGTTTGGGTTCCGCGCAGTAGCCAAGCGCCGAGTCGCGTTCCAGCTTGTCGCGCAGACGGCGATCGAAGCTGAACAATTCCTCGTCATCGAAAGCATTATCAAGCGACAGCATCGGCACTTCATGGGTGACTGTTTCGAAATGACTTGCCGGTTCGGAACCCACTCGCTGGGTGGGGGAATCGGCTGTAACCAGTTCCGGGAATTCCGCTTCGAGTTGTTGCAGGCGACGCAACAGTCGATCGTAGGCCTGATCGGTAATGACCGGCGCATCGAGGACATAATAATGGTGGTTATGCAGGTTCAACTCCTGCCTGAGTTGAATCACCTCGGCCCTGCTGGATTCAGGAATCGGCATCAGCGCTGCAGTTAAACCAGTTTTTCACGAATACTGGTGACGTCGCTGATGGTCAGTAGTTCGTAATCAGGCTTATAAACCTTGACGTTCAACATACGCACCAGTTCGTCTATTTTTTTCAGCATCGACTCATATGCCAGACGTGGATTTTCACAGGAATCCAGATCGATAAAACAGTTGAATCCCAGCGTGGCGAAGTTGAGATCTTCGATTTCATGGAAATTGCCCGGTTTGCTTAAACTGGCAATCTGGAATGCAAGTTCGTCCTCTTCGCGATATTCGAGCAGGCCTTCGGCGTTCAGTTGCAGGTCAGCCTGCTGCACCGCGGACTCCGCTTCCTCACCGACAATCAACCTGAAGTCACTATGCCTGAGATGATGACTGATTAGCCGGTCCTCATCTTTACCGGCGAGCTCCGCTGGTATATAAATTTCAGGATCAGGTAACGCGGACGGAATCTCCTGGGCTTCTTCGCCGGGATTTATCAGGAATTCTTCCAGGTTCTCGTCGGTTTCGTCGGTCTCGTTTTCCGTGAGTATCTTGTTAAGATTATTCATCTCGAAGCGCAATTGCTCATCCTCGACGAACGCTGAATCGATTTCTTCACGGGTGAATGTTTCGATCGCGTTGCGCTTGCGCAAACGCGTCTGATGCAATCCGTACAGATAGATTGCCACCGCCAGTATCACGGCAATAATAATCAGAACCCATCTAAATGTACTTGCGTCCATTACTGAACTCCAGCAAGCGCCACCGCTTCGCCGACATCGACTGATACCAGGCGTGATACGCCGGGCTCATGCATGGTAACACCGTTCAGACTCTCGGCTATTTCCATGGTTATCTTGTTATGCGTAATCATGATGAATTGCACCTGCGATGACATTTCCGTAACCATTGCACAAAAACGCCCAACGTTGGCATCGTCGAGTGGCGCATCGACTTCATCGAGCATACAAAACGGGGATGGATTGAGTTCGAAAATCGCGAAAATCAATGCCACCGCGGTGAGCGCCTTCTCGCCACCGGATAATAATTGCAGGTTGGTAATGCGTTTACCCGGCGGCCTTGCCATGATTTGTACACCGGTGTTAAGTAAATCATTTTCAGTCATTTCCAGGTGGGCTTCGCCACCGCCGAACAATTTGGGGAAGCGTTCGGTCATACGCCCGTTAACCTGTTCGAAAGTTTCCTTGAAGCGGTCCCTGGTTTCCTTGTCGATTTTCCTGATCGCACCCTCGAGCGTGTCGAGCGCCGAGACCAGGTCCTGATGCTGCGAGTCGAGGTATTGTTTACGTTCAGCCTGCTCTTTATGCTCTTCGATTGCGGCCAGATTGATCGGCCCCAGGCGTTC
The DNA here is from genome assembly GCA_049666745.1 of Gammaproteobacteria bacterium. Taxonomy (GTDB): domain Bacteria; phylum Pseudomonadota; class Gammaproteobacteria. The sequence goes on along the minus strand of JBATHL010000072.1, from coordinate 9,628 downwards.
GATGCGCTTGTTTAGTGCCTCCAGGCGCTTACTCCATTCTTCCAGTTCGGCTTCCGTGTCCAGGTTCTGCTGTAATTCCTCGATATCCTGCCCGGACTTTTGCAATTGCTCCTCGATCGTTTTGCAACGAATGTTGGCCTCCTGCAACTGCATGCGCTCCTGTTCGAGTTGATTGCGGAATTCATTGACCTGCTGCTGGCGAGTGTTGCGTTCGGTTTCAAGTTCACGCTGCCGGTTATCGAGTTCGCCGACAGCTTGCTGCGCAAGCTTCAGTTCCTGCTCGTTCTGATTGCGTCGTTGCAGTAATTCCTGCAATTCGGCTTCCAGTTCATCGATAGGGTCCCTGGCGCTATTGATTGCGCTATCCAGTTCCTTGATACGCTGATCGAACTGGTCGCTTTGCTGTTTGACACGCTCGACATTTGAACGCGTGGCGCGTTGCTCAGTTTCCAGTGCCTGTTGTTGAATCTGTTGCTGGTGCGCACTTTCCCGGGCACGCTGCAGCGACTCCCGGGTTGCGATGAGTTGTTGCTGTATTTGTGTCTTTTGCTCCAACAGACCCTCTTCCAGGATAGTCATTTGGGCAATTTGCTCGAGAAACTCGTTGCGTTTATTACTATTCGACAGCAATTCACTGCTATGCGCGGCCTTCACCTGGTCGAGTTCTACCAGCTCGGTTTGTATTTGCTCGCGACGGCTTTGTACCTGTTCGGCCTGGTTTTGCCGGTTACTCAGTTGCTGGCGCAATTCAGACAGCTGATGCTGCAGGGCCGCCAGGGATTTCTGACCCTGGTCCCATTCCTGCTCGAGAACCTGCAAACGCTGCCGATCACCATCGTAACTCGATTTAACCGCCATCGCCGACTGGGTAATATGCTCCAGCTGTGCGCGGATAGATTTGATCTCCTGCGCGCGCTCGAGCATACCCGCATGCTGGTCTTCATCTCCCAGTTGCAAAATCCAGTTACCACCAGCCCACAGTCCCTGCGCCGTAACCAGGCTTTCACCAGTCTTCAATTGAGCTCTCTTGCTACGTAAATCCTGCAGGTCTCTGCACAGGTAGATTCCTTCCAGAATCGCCGACAAGTCAACCTCGCATTCGACGTAGTCGCTGAGTTTTGGCCATTCGCGAGGGCTGGCCTGAGACGGTACCGGCTCACGGTCAAAGACTGCAAGATTGTGGTTCGGCACGAACGCGTCCGGGATAGCTTCTCCCGCTGCCACGCAGTAAGCACCGAGAAATGGCGACATTACGACTTCAACCGCCTTGCCGATATCGCCCTTGACCTTAAGCAGGCTGGTCAGGCGTCGACTCGAATCAATCTTGTTATGTTCGAGCCACTGCACGACTTCATCGCTGGTTTCAGCGAGCACGTGTTGCTGCAGCGCTTCCAGCGAGCTCAAACGTCCGCGCAGGGTCTGCACCTGGTTACGTTTTAAATCCAGCTGGTTGGCTAATTCCTCGCAACCACCGCGCAGTTGCTGAATTTCATCGGCACGGGTTTGTGCCAGCGCCATGTTGGCCGCGTATTCTTCGTTGCTGGCCGCGACGCTTGCTTCGAGTTCACTAATTTCACGTACGGCGGCAGTCGCATCAAGATTATCCAGCTCCTGTTGCAGGCGCAGACGTTGCTGATCAGTACGCTGAACCTGTCGCTCAATATGCTCGATACCCCTGTTTTCAATTTGTGCGGCTTCGTGAACATGGTGAAACTCACGCCGGAACTGATCCCAGAGTTCCTGCCATTCCTGCATTTTTTCTTCCGCCGCTTCCTGCGCCTCCTGCTGTTGTTGTAAATGATCACTACTGGATTCCAGTTCAGGCGATATACTGGAAAGCTGCAGTTCCAGTTGCGCCAGCCGTTCATCATCGGTGGCAAGTATCTTGCCCGCCTCTTCAATCGATTGCTCGAGGGTTGCTAACTCCTGGAGATTATGCTGACGCAGATTTTTCTGCATTTCGATAGCCTGTTCCTTGCTCGAAATATCCGCACCCAGTCGGTAAAACTGGCCTTGAACCTGGTTGTGCTGCTCAGTTGCCTCGGTGAGTTTTTGTCGACCCTGTTCGATTTCACGTTCAGTCTCGCGTAATCCAGCGGTGCGCTCTTCCATACCTGTCTCAACGCCAGCAAGCTTGCGCTTGTGCGCATCGATTTCCAGATCAAACAACTGTTTTTGCAACAACAGGCTCTCGGCTTCGAGTCGGCGCTGATCCTGTTTCAGCCGTTTGTATTTTTCCGCAGTTTTCGACTGACGATCGAGGCGGGAGAGTTGCTTGTCAATTTCATCGATCAGGTCTATCAGGCGATCGAGGTTCTCGCGTGTATGTCGAATTCGGGTTTCAGTTTCGCGGCGACGCTCCTTGTATTTGGAGATACCCGCGGCTTCTTCGAGATAAACCCGCAGCTCGTCGGGCTTGGCATCGATGATCCGGCTCACCATTCCCTGTTCGATAATCGAGTAACTGCGCGGCCCTAGCCCGGTGCCGAGAAAGATATCGGCAATGTCACGACGGCGGCAACGGGTGTTATTGAGGAAGTATTTCGACTTGCCGACCCGGGTCGCGATGCGTTTAACTGAAATTTCATTATACTTGGCATACTCACCTGTGACCCTGCCATCCGAGTTATCGAAAACCAGTTCAACCGAAGCCTGGCCCACGGGTTGCCGCCCGGAAGAGCCGCTGAAGATAACGTCTTCCATAGACTCACCGCGCAGGTTTCTCGCCGACGATTCACCCATAACCCAGCGCACGGCATCGATAACATTTGATTTGCCACAGCCATTCGGACCCACGATACCGGTAACGTTCGCCGGAAACATGATTTTACTCGGGTCGACGAACGACTTGAAGCCGGCGATTTTAATTTGACTGAGACGCATTTGAGCGAGAACTTCCAGGTTAACTTTTTGCGCGCCGATTATATCATTTGCAAATCCCTGCAGCAGTAAATCCTGCTAAAAAATTGCCTATTCCGCCTGCCTATATATAATTACGCGCCGCGGGGTCAGTTGCCATGGCCTGACCTGCCTAACCTGAGAGATCCAATATGAGTACCGAAGCTTCCACGACGCTGGACACTTTTACCAATCCAAATCCGGAACGTGACTATACGATTCATATCGATACACCAGAATTCACCTGTTTGTGCCCACTCACCGGGCAACCCGACTTCGCCAGTATCGCGATCGAGTATGTGCCGGATGAGTTATGCCTGGAATTAAAAGCACTCAAGCTCTATTTCTGGTCTTATCGCGATCGCGGCGCATTTCATGAGGCGGTCACCAATCAGATCCTGTCGGACCTGGCGACTGCGATTGCGCCGCGCTTTATGCGTATCAACGCCGAGTTCAACGTACGCGGCGGCGTTTACACCCGGGTCGTGGTCGAACATCGCGCCGCAGACTGGCAGGCACCTGAACTGGTAGAACTGGCCTGAACACCGCCAGCCAATGATTGCCGACATCGTCACCGGTACCCAGGCCCTGGCGCGCGCACTGCGCCTGCTCAACCAACCCGGGGTGCGCGTTTACGTCATCGTGCCGCTGAGTATCAACCTGCTGCTGTTCGGCGCGCTGGTGTTTTACGGCTACAGCCAGTTTCTTCCGTTCGTCGAGTGGCTGATGTCGTTCGTGCCCGAGTTCCTCTTCTTCCTTGAATGGCTGATCTGGCTGTTCTTCGGAGTCCTTGCTGCGATCACCGTATTTTTTGCCTTCACCCCGGTGGCGAATATCATCGCCGCGCCCTTCAATGCGCTGATGGCTGAAAAAATCGAGGCTCATCTGACCGGAATCCCGGTTTCATCGGATATCAGTTTTACGCGCATGGCGCTGGATGCCATCGGCTCCCAATTAGGTAAGCTGGTTTATATCCTGTTTTGGGCGCTGGGGCTATTCCTGGTCAGCCTGATTCCAGTAGTCAACCTGGTTGCGCCGGTACTTTGGGTAGTGTTTGGTTCCTGGTTGTTATCGCTGGAATATTTCGACTACCCGATGGGTAACCACGACATCGTATTTGACGAGCAAAAGCGCTTCTTACGCGAGCGGCGCGGAATCGCGCTTGGATTCGGCGGAGCGGTAATGGTCATGACCAGCATTCCGATCATCAATTTCATCGCCATGCCAGTCTCGGTAGCCGGTGCAACCCTGCTCTGGGTCGAACAGTTCCAGTCCACTCCATCCACCAAGACCTGAGACCTTCCTCTCCTGGAAGTAGTGGCTTCGAACGGTACGGCCATCGGGTCCTCGATAGTGAGTAGCCTCGGAGGGACTATAAGGTCGACACTATGCCTCCGTTTCGCATCGTGCAGCCTTAATTTTAGATTGCAATTCAGGAACATACCGGTGAAGCCCCTTACAGTGGGAGGCTACCTCGGGAGTAAGTCCGCAAAAGTGTAGCGCGGCAGGGACGCCGCGCTCCAAGCGATCACAGGGATGTGCCAACCGGCGCATGCCGGTTGGGAGCGCCTTTTGCGGACTTACTCCCGAGGTAGCCTTTGCGCGCTAGTGAAGCTGCGATCAGTTGTTAATTCCGAACAGTGGTGCGCAGAAGCGGGTAGGACGGTTGCGGGGCTAGATGCAGAGGGTTGGAAGGTCTAGCGGCTGGCCGCTTTGGCGGGACTCTGCGGCGGGTAGAATATCGATGCTTGGCCAGTGACCGTCGAGCAGTGCCTGGCCATACTCGGTCATACCGGCCGCTATCGTGGTTCGTCGGCTGATCGCGTGATCGTAATCCAGCCGATGCCAGCTCACCTGCAATCCATCAGCAAGCGGATCGATCAGCATGTACCAGCCGTGGCTACCGCCATCGTTGGCCGGCATACCTATTACACCGGCATTTAACCAGTACAGATTGCCGATACCCTGCCCGAAGGGTATACCACTATGCCCACCGATGACCGCATCGACTCCTGCCCCGCTGATTTGGGCCAGCTTGGACGCGGCATCGCTCGACGCAAACACGAACTCATTGATGCTCGACAGGCTTCCGTGCACCACTTTGAAACCCTTTGCACCGGCCTCAAACTCTATGCTGCGCGGTAAATCCTGCATCCAGAGTCGTTGTTCGGTTGTTACCCGTCGATCTGCGTATTGATACCAGGTAATCGCCAGGGTGGAACAACTGCTATCCGCTGCGAAACCACAACCACAGTCGGGTTCGCTAAAAGCGAGCGCTTCCTCGCAATTACCCATCACCACGTGGATTCCCCAGTCGCGAATCAGTTCGATGGTCTGTTCGGGTTCGGCACAATAAGCGACGATATCGCCGGTACAAATAATACGTTCGGCAGGAATATCGAGTTCCCGGGCACGGGCCTGTAACGCCATGGTTGCCGCGAGATTACTATAAGGTCCGCCGAAAACCAGCAGTTTTTCTGCGCTACCACCGAGATGTTTTATTTCCATGATTACCTTCGCGCCATGGGTGTCTATACCATTAACAGGTTACGAGTAGCGTAACGCCGTTAAAGATCATTAGGACCTTGACCCGGGTTGAAAAGTTCGCATACTTACTCGCGTATTCCCTGTAACCGGATATCAAGTTTGCGCATTCTACTACTGGTTTTGCTGGTGTTTCACCTGTCATCGGCGCTTTCCGAACCACGCCAGTTACTGGTTCCCGGCGGGGTCGCAATCATCGGCCTCGAGCAGGGAGATGAAGCTACCTACAGCTTCCGTGGCAAGCCGGTGCTGGTGACTCAAATCGAAGGTAAGCCAAGCGCGCTGGTTGGTCTGCCGCTCAGTCTTCAACCGGGCGAGCACTATATCGAAAAACGCAGCGCCAGCCAGGTTTACAAGAAATTTTTCGAAGTCAACCCGAAACAATACAGCACGCAACATATCACGATAACCGATAAGCGCAAGGTCAATCCCTACGCCAGCGACATGGAACGTATCCTCGCAGAAAGGGCGCGTAAACAAAAAGCCCGCGATCATTATTCAAAAGGTGATGTCGATATCGATTTCCTGACCCCGGTAACCGGTACGAATACCGGTAGTTTTGGGCGGCGCAGGGTTTTTAATGGACAAAAACGACGCCCGCATAGCGGGATGGACTTTGCCGCAGAGAAGGGGACACCGATTCGTGCACCCAGCGCTGGCAAGGTGATAGAACTGGGGGACTTCTTCTTTAGCGGCAACCTGGTTTACATCGACCATGGCCAGGGGCTCATTTCGATGTTCGCCCACCTGGACGAAATTGATGTGGTGCTCGGTGAACGGGTGGAAAAAGGACAGATTGTCGGCAAGGTCGGTGCCACCGGTCGCGTGACCGGTCCACACCTGCACTGGAGCCTGGGATTAAACGGGACCTGGATCGACCCGGCGTTATTTATTGGTGTGGCGGACTAGAAGGTTAAACGCACGCCGAGGTGGATGTTATCGTCATCGGCATCGTAATCACCATCGTCGTCGGTATTGATTTCCAGGTGTCTGACACCCACGAAGCCCAGGGTTTCCGGCAGGATTTCGACTTGAAATCCAAACGTATAGTCGATGACTTCATTGGCGTCGGAAAAACTGGTGATGTCAGGCGTGTAAAACCCGCGCGCATAGAGCCCCATCGGCATGGTTCCGGGAATGGTGTAGAGAACTGCACCACCGATGCCAATCCCGGCTAAATTCTCGTCAGGATCATCGAGATAGCCCAGATAGGCCTTAACACCGACGCCGAAAGTTAGCGGCGTTTCCTCGGATGGCTGACGCATCTGGAGAAGGCTGGCCTGTGCGATTATATCGCTGTCGTCATTGTAAAACAGACCGAGCCCGAGGTCTGCACCACCCCAGCCAATCAGGCTGGAGTCCGAGCGGAAGGTAAACTGCGCGGTTTCCTTGCTAAGCGCGGCTTCAAAATCGTTGGCGTTCGCTGTGGAGATGGCCGCAAGGCCAAGCAGGCAAAGGTGGCTGAGACGAATAAATTTCATGGCTAAACCGAAGCAGAAAACTGGCGCAATAGTAACACAAGATTTTGCGTCGATGCGCGTGGTAAACGCATTAAATGTAATAGTTTACTTTGGCCGGCCAGCGGCGGGAAATTACTGCTCTGAGCGATTAAACAAAGGGGTGATCGGGGAGGCTTCCCCATTAACCGGGGTATCGAGCCAGCGCACAATCGGCGCCCACTGCTCCCTGTCAATTTTATTACGCGAGCCCGGTATTTCCGCCACTCCAATGCCTAGTTCGATTGCCCTGGCATAAAGCTGCGTGTCGCGCAGACTCGAAATAAACGGGATATTAAGACTAAACAGGAATCGCTCCAGGGAATGATACATCAGCGTATTCTTGCGCACCCGATTAGCCACCACAGCGACGCGAATCATTTTTGTGCGCACCCTGCCCGTAGTCAACAGGGCTTTTATAAAATGCGCGGTGGCATGAATATCGATGGGCGACGGCAGTACCGGAATCAGCACCGAGTCATTTTGTTGAAACAGGGTCACCAGCTCGTTGATATCAGTTCCAGCCGGCGAGTCAATAATCGCAACATCGGTTTCCGGTGGCACGCGCAATTGCCAGGAACGGGTCAGTCGATGGTCAGAATTCTTCGAGGCATCGACACCGGTGATTATGTCCAGTTCCGCAGGGCGCCGGTTAATCCAGGCTAGCGATGAACCCTGGGTATCATGATCGAACAGACGCACTGTCTTACCCCGGCTTGCGTAATGCGAAGCAATATTTGTCGTAATAGTCGTCTTACCACATCCGCCTTTGGCGTTGGTTACGAGGATTCTTTGTAAGCCCATGCTGCAAAGTCTATGTCGAAACAACTGATTTTTCAGGAATTTCACGATTATTCGCAGTATTTTGTGATTTAGTCTCGCTTTTTGTGCTTTTTGACGCTCTTTTTATCCGCAAATGGATTGCTTCCCGATTTCAACTCAATGCGTAACGGGGTGCCCTTGAGTTTCAGCTTGGTGATAAAAAAGTTGATCAGGTAGCGCTGATAGGAATCTGGCAGGTGTTGTGTCTGGTTACCATGGATCACGATAACAGGCGGATTGCGTCCCCCCTGGTGTGCATAGCGTAACTTGACGCGCCGACCATGATGCAAGGGCGGGTTGTGTTTGAATACGGCTTCTTCAAGCAAATCGGTCAGGTAGCGGGTATTGAAGTCCTTGAACGCCGAGGCGTAAGCCTGGTCAACCGAAGCCATCATTTCACCTACACCCGTGCCGTGCCGGGCAGAAATAAAATGTTGCGCGGCGAACGGCACAAACGTCAACCTGCGTTTCAAGGTACTGCGGTTTTGATCGCGCTGCTCTATATCGAGGCCATCCCATTTGTTAATTGCCAGTACCAGGGCACGGCCGCCATTGAGCACATATCCGAGCAAGGTCATATCCTGGTCCGTGAGACCATCGCGCGCATCGATTACGAGAATCACGACATGTGCTTTTTCGATCGCTTCGAGTGCCTTGATCACGCTGAATTTTTCGATCGCCTGTTGCACCTTCCCGCGACGGCGAACCCCGGCAGTATCGATCAGCGTATAGGGTTTGCCATGACGCTCAAATGGCACCGAAATGGTATCGCGGGTTGTACCCGGTTGATCAAAAGCGACTACACGCTCCTCTCCGGCGAGCCGATTTATTAGCGTCGACTTGCCGACATTGGGACGTCCGATAACGGCAACCCGGGGACCGCCGGCAATTGCTTCCGGGACCTGCTGTGCCGGGTAGGGTTCAAGTAACTTGTCGAGCAAAACCCCGGTTCCCTTGCGGTGCGCGGCTGAAATCATTTCCACGTGCTCGAATCCCAGGGCAAAAAATTCGACCTGCGCCTGCTCAGGATTATGGCCATCCACCTTGTTTACAACCACATGGCAGGACTTCCCGGATTTGCGCACCAGGTCGGCAATAAAGCGATCTCCAATGGTAAGGCCATCATGGGCGTCTACCAGAAAAACAATTTCATCTGCCTCGTCCATTGCCTGGCGGGTTTGCCGGGCCATCAAATCATCCAGGTCCTGTTTCTCACCGCTCAAGCCGCCCGTATCGACCACGATAAACGTCTTGTCGCCACGCTCACCCACTCCGTATTGGCGGTCTCGGGTCAACCCCGGTTCATTCGCAACTATCGCGTTGCGGCTGCGGGTAAATACATTAAACAGGGTGGATTTGCCGACATTGGGACGACCAATCAAGGCGATGACAGGAATCATTGCCGCACTGAAACTGAGGCAAGCAAGCCCAGTCTATCGAGCGTGAGCACCGAGTCCTGCCAGGTAATTGGCTGTACATAATTGCGTGTGTATGAAGTCCGGATTCTGCTAAGCAGCGTTCCGTCGGCCCTGGAAAACCAGTGCAAGTAACCATCCAGATCGGCAACCACCAGGTTGTCTCCGATAACAGCCGGGGCAGTGATTTTGCGCGCATGCAACACATCCTGTTTCCAGAAAGCGCTGCCAGTCCGACGATCGATAGCCCACAAATGGCTATCGTCGGCACTCAAATAAAGCGCGTCGTCATCTAACGCTATTGGCTGGTAGCTGGAAAACTCACGTGACCACAGTAAATCGCCGCTAACCGCCTGTAAGGCCGCTAACCGACCCTGGAAAGAAGCCACGTAAATAACGCCGTCGCTGAGGACAAAGCGACCATCCACATCAACCAGGCGTTCTATTTCGGTG
>JBATHL010000071.1:0-2585 GCA_049666745.1 Gammaproteobacteria bacterium | reverse complement strand
ACGCGGCGTCCGCCCAGACGCTGCCGATGTCCATCAACTCCTCATAGCTTACCTGGTTACAAATATCCTTGACCTGCTGCATCGAGCGATAGGCATTATTTGATCGCTGGGTAGACTTGATATACCGGTAAATCGCGACCTCGCCCTCGCCTTTCTCCGCCAGTATGTCGACCAGGCCCATATCGTAGAGTTTTTCCGCGCTGTAGACGCTGCCGCTCATGATCATCTTTTCCGCCTCGGCGAAACCGATCTTTCTCGACAGTATCGAAAAGGCGCCCATGCCGGGGAACATATTGAACAGAACCTCGGGCAGGCCGCATTTGCTGCCGCGCTCGGCTACCACAATGTTGGCGGAAAACGCCGCTTCGAAGCCGCCGCCCAGCGCATCGCCCTGGATCAGCGAAATGCTCGTCATGTCCTCACCAAAATGGACCAGGTTTTGATACACGAGATCGATACTAAGCTTCGCATATCTCAGCAGACCCTCCCTGTCGCGATTACGGATATAGTGGCAGAACAGATCGAGATCACCACCCAGGTTGAAAACTCCTTCGGTGTCGGAACCGAGGACGAGAAAATCGTATTTTTCGCCATCGCTTTCTGCCATTTCCTGTTTAACGGTCTTGATTTGACTAGTGATTTCGTTGAGCAGCTTTAACGTGAACGCCGGGCGCGGCGCGCCCTTCATCAGGAGCCAGATAATCCGGTTTCTGGCATCGTAGTAGGTATTGAGTTGTGACTTATCCGCATAGGATTTTCTGTCAGACGTAACTTCACTGATATATGCTACATTGCTCATATTCTCTCTCCGGATTTCAATGTCTTCTTACCTGAATATTGCATTCAGGAATGTCTTTGGTTATAGATGCCCGACACATTAAAAGTGCTTTTATTTCAGGGCTTTATCCACTTCTTTTAATGAGTGGGTTATGAGGCTAATTTACCGAAATGAGATATGATTGCAAGCAAACTGTGACCAAGTTCACAATGCCTGGAATAGAATTTACTTTAAGTTAAAGTGTTAAATTATTGTATGGAATATGATTAAACGATTATGTTCAGCTGAAAAAAAAATTTAATTTTTTTACTTCAAACCACTTAAACAACCTTAAAAACAGTGCAAAAGTGTTTGATTCCGAACAAGAAGTGTGTCGGAATCTCGACGCTTTTCAGTCAATTTATTGACTATAAATTGACCAGCTAATCCGTTTCTTCTATCCAGGCCATCTGAATGGCTTCCAGAACTTTTTCGTTCGATCGATTCGGGTCGTCGTCAAATTCGTCTAGCGCGCAAACCCAGGCGTGCAGATCGGTAAAGCGAATGTACTGCGGGTCGACATCCGTATGCGTTTCGGATAGTTCTATAGCGATTTCCAGTGTATCTGTCCATTTCAGGCTCATGGTCTACTCCTAGTGATTTTCCGACACCATATTGATGGTGTATTTTGGTATCTCGATCGTCAGGGCTTCATCCCCGACCAGTGCCTGGCAACTCAAACGCGAATCCATGTCGAGGCCCCAGGCTTTATCGAGGTAGTCATCTTCGTCTTCAGTCGATTCCTCCAGAGAATCAAATCCTTCACGTACGTATACATGACAGGTGGTACAGGCGCAGGATTTCTCACAGGCATGCTCGATCTCGATACCGTTGCGTAGCATTGCGTCGCATAAACTAACGCCGGGCTCTACTTCAATACTCGCGCCCTGTGGGCAGATTTCCTCGTGAGGCAATATGGTAAGCCTGGTCATCAAACATCAACCTCGTCAATTTGTTTTCCCGTGAGTGCTACCTGCACACTCGCATTCATGCGTCTGGCGACATAGATCTCGCTTGCGTCTTCTAGCGCCTTGATTAATTGTTTCAGCTCAGCGGCGGAGCCCGTCTCTATCGCTGTTTCAAGCTGGTCACGATGTTTGTGAATCCGGGCAATTTCCGAATTACTCAGCAAAACTTCTCCATCCTGTGCAAGCGCGGTATTGATGGCCTCGACTACCCTTTTAGCTTCGACCTGCTGCTCCTTGAGCATGCGTAGTTCGATATCTTCGCGGGCGTGTTCCATCGAATCCCGTAACATTGATTCGATCTCCGTATCGGTCAGCCCGTACGAGGGTTTGACCACGATATCTGCACTAACGCCACTGGTGGTCTCCTCGGCGGAAACCGACATCAGGCCATCGGCATCGACCTGGTAGGTCACGCGTATCCGCGCTGCACCGGCGGTCATCGGTGGAAATCCACACAGATCAAAGCGCGCCAATGAACGGCAATCCGAGACCAGTTCTCGTTCACCCTGCACGACGTGAATTGACATTGCGGTTTGACCGTCCTTGAAGGTAGTGAAATCCTGCCCCCGGGCCACCGGGATCGCAGTATTGCGACTGATTATTTTCTCGCTTAATCCACCCATGGTTTCTATACCCAGCGATAACGGCAGTACATCGAGCAGGAGCATGTCACTGTCCGGCTTGTTACCAGCCAGAATATCAGCCTGAATTGCCGCACCGAGTGCGACCACCTTGTCGGGATCAAGTTCGCACATGGGTTCACGTTCGAAAAACTCGCCTGTCATAGACTGCACCAGGGG
>JBATHL010000070.1:0-2330 GCA_049666745.1 Gammaproteobacteria bacterium | reverse complement strand
GGGTATTCCAGGCCGGCACTTCGTCGAAGGCAACATAACCGAGTAGCGCCGCCATCGGCAGGTAAGCGTACTCGAACGGTGCGACTGCACCGACGTCGGCGATCTGGTAGGCCCGGGACAACAACGTCCAGGCGACCATGCCGAGGGCGCCCAGCAGGGCGAGCCAGGGCAGTATGGCGAGCGTAAAAGCCTCCCAGCTCCAGCGCAGGTGCGCGGCCTGCGCCCCGACGTCGAACAGGACGTTGAGCGACCATCCAAATGGCAACACGATCACCCCCGCGAGAATGATGGTATAGGCCCCGGCGACCACCGCAGTGTCACGGTGACCGATGCGCCGCGCCAGCATCTGCGAAGCTGCATAGGAACAGGCGCAGATCAGCGGCAGCACCGAGACCCACTGAAACGAATCCGCGCCCGGTTTCATCGCGATGATCACGCCAACGAACCCAAGCACCAGGGCGCTGATTCGATGGATGCCGATATGCTCCTTGAGGAACACGGCGGCGAAAACCGCCGTAATCAATGGCGCGGCGAAAAAAATCGTCGTTACCGCGGCCAGGGTCATGAATGGAAACGCCGCGTAATAGAGCGAGAAGCCGAAGGCTAACAGCAGGGCTCGCGTGACGTGCAACGGCCACAGCGGTGACAGAATCCGGTGTGGAGGCCCGAGATACAGGATCAACGGCACCATGACCAATGAGCAGATGACCGCGCGAACCAACAGCAACGGCCATACCGGGAAATCGCCGAGCAAGGACTTCATCATCGCGTCCTGGAACACAAACAGCGTCATGCCAAGCAAAATGGAGGCGATGCCCTGTGGCGTGCGGCTGGCCGGCGCGTCCGGCGTGGTGACAACGGTATTCAACTTTACTCCCTGATCCTTTACTCCAATGCGGCGTGCCGCAAAACCCGGGAGCTATTAATACTCGATTTTCACAGTTCTACCAAACGAAAGAAATCGATTGCCCCTATCGGGCTGTTGATACTTCCAGAATTGAATTCCTCCGTCCTCTTTTTGAATCCGCCCCCTTTTCTACTCCGCCACTTGGCCCTTCGCGCCAAACCCATATCCCCACATGCCAATCGGGCCAGATGCCCTGTTAACCTCCCTACCGCATGCCCATAATCCCCGCAGGCGAAGCAATACCGCGTCGTCAAGATTCTCGGAACAAGATAACCATGCAAAAACCTGTAACCGCACTCGCTGTGAAGCGACGCCTCAATCGGCGCCTGGCTGAGAAAGGCGAATGTCTACGCAAGAACCCTTACAACTCGCCCTGGCTGAGCAGACTTGGCACCTATTACATCGCCGAGATTGATACCGACAATGTGATTCAAACTGATGTGGACCTCGAAGCATTCGCGCGCGCGGAAGGCGTGATGAAATCTGGTGAAGTGATTACTACTGAAATTCAGGAAGCAGCAACCAGAAGATAAAAGAGGACGGGGCACGTTTTTCGCTATTAGCCCTATAGGAAAATGTGGTCTATCCCCTATATGTTGTTAATCCAGAAACAAGTGAATGAAATACAAAACTGGCCTATTCAGCTCGTGGTTTAAAAACACCTGGAGCATCTCAACTGAACCAGATGCCTTGGTCTGCAAGTCCAGGGAACGCCATCGTATCGACTACTTCGATATACGAGGCGTCCGCATCGAAACGGGCCTGATCTGGGATACAGTCACAGTTACAACAAACAACCAGAGCCTTCACCTGGAAGGCATGTCGGCAAAAGTCGCCAAAAAACTTAGTCAGGATATCGAAACCAGAACCAAAGACACGATTATCACTCATCTGCTTGGCAATGAAGGTGCACTTTCCGAAGTAGAAGAACAAATTAGAAAAATACTTCAGACAAACCGATACATCTCTCAAAATGACATACGAAACTGGGTGTCCCAGATTCCTGACATCGGGCAAGACCTGGCCCACCCCTATTTCGATCCTGACTTACTGCCCAAAAAGGCCAAATCAAACCTGGAAGTGTTTTTAGAAATCAGGAAGCCGGACAGCCCGGTATTGAAACAAGCCAATGAAGAATTTATCCAGCGAGCGATGGGTGAACACTCTCATCTATTCCAGCAACTAGAGGAATTCCCCCTCAGTGAAGAACAAATGCGAGCAGCCGTCATCAATGAGGATCGCAATTTGCTCATCGCCGCCGCCGGCTCGGGTAAGTCATCGACTATAGTCGCCAAGGCTATCTATCTGGTGGCCGCTGGTTTAGCGAAACCCGAAGAGATTCTCATACTCGCCTTCAACAAGGACGCCCAGGTAGAGGTGGAGCAGCGTCTTCTCGACCTGCTTGACGTCGTTCCAGAATACC
>JBATHL010000069.1:0-1645 GCA_049666745.1 Gammaproteobacteria bacterium | reverse complement strand
ACCCAAATCCACGGTCCTGATCCCGGGTAATCGGGTACGCTACCTGGCCGAAATCGCGGAGCAGGGCAGGGACATCAACCAGGATATCGAGCGGCAGGCACAGGCTGCCAGCCAGGCACAGAATTTTTATGAATGTCTTAAAGACCTGGGTGATCCGGTGCTGCCAGCCAGCTTCGATTTGTATCAATCCGGTGAATTGTTGGAGGATAAATCTGCGGCAGGCAACGGGGATTGGGCGACCGATCAAACCAGAATTTTACTGCGCCAGCGTTACAATGCCGCCCTTGCCGAACTTTCAGCAGACGCGATTACCCTCCTGAAAGAATGGCCACAAAGAAAAGAAGGTCTGCGCACGGAACAATATTCCTATGAAGTACGTGGCCGGGAAATCACCGGAAGCAATTTCAAAGAATCCCTGAGCAAATTCCAGATACCTAAAATTGGCATGCCCAGGGACCGTGACTGGGGTGAGTTATTGTCGTTTTTGATGCGCGAGAATCTGCCCGGTGGCTATCCCTACACCGCTGGTGTTTTCCCCTACCGCCGTGCAGGCGAAGACCCCACACGTATGTTTGCTGGCGAAGGCACCCCGGAACGCACCAATCGCCGTTTCCACTACTTGAGCCAGGGTAGCGCCACGGTACGTCTTAGCACCGCATTCGATTCGGTTACGCTTTATGGTGAAGACCCGCACACGCGTCCGGATATCTATGGCAAGGTCGGCAACGCGGGTGTTTCTATCGCCACGTTGGACGATCTTAAAAAGCTCTATTCCGGTTTCGACCTGTGTGCGCCAACCACATCCGTATCGATGACCATCAATGGTCCGGCACCGATGATGCTGGCGTTTTTTATGAACGCAGCCATTGATCAGCAGGTGGAATTACACCTGAAAGAAAGCGGCCAGTGGGAAGCTGCAGAGAAGAAAATCGCGAAATATTTCAAAGGTCGAAAACAACCGCATTACGCCGATGAATTGCCCGAAGGAAACAATGGTCTCGGTCTGGCAATGCTCGGTATCACCGGTGACAAACTGGTCGATGCTGAAACTTACGCAAAGATTAAAACCGAAACCCTTAAAAAAGTCCGAGGCACCGTGCAGGCCGATATTCTCAAGGAAGACCAAGCTCAGAACACCTGTATCTTCTCGACCGAATTTGCTATGCGCATGATGGGTGATATCCAGCAGTATTTCGTGGATAACGGTGTGCGTAATTTCTATAGTGTTTCGATCTCCGGTTACCACATCGCCGAAGCCGGCGCAAACCCGATCAGCCAGTTGGCCTTTACCCTCAGCAACGGTCTGACCATCGTCGAGTACTACCTCGCACGCGGTATGGATATCGACGAATTTGCACCCAACCTGAGCTTCTTTTTCAGCAACGGTATGGACCCGGAATACACCGTCATAGGACGTGTAGCCCGCCGTATCTGGGCCCGTGCGATGCACGAGCGTTATGGCGCGAATCGCCGCAGCCAGATGCTGAAATACCATATTCAGACCAGTGGCCGTTCTCTGCACTCGCAGGAAATTCAATTCAATGATATCCGTACGACATTGCAGGCTTTATATGCGTTGTTTGATAACTGTAACTCGCTGCACACCAACGCTTATGATGAAGCCATTACGACACCCACCGAAGAG
>JBATHL010000068.1:0-12931 GCA_049666745.1 Gammaproteobacteria bacterium | reverse complement strand
CGTGGTAGACAGTCTCGAGCATATCCATTTTTTCAGCCGTTCGCTGGTCGCGCGGGATATGCCTGACCTGCGCAGCCTCGATATCAATACCGCCTATGCCTGTCTCGTCGGTACTGCCAAGCACGTTTTTACGTCGGTGTCGCTGGCCGAGCATGTCGAGGAAATTGCCGAAATGTGTTTTACCATCGCGGGTTCACGCGAGGCATTTTACGCACGCCCATTCCTGTCGCTGAATATCAACCCACCGGTACCGCCGATGCGTTTCGACGCCGATTCCTGCGAAGTACTGGCCGAGGCCGCGCGCCTTGGCATTCCGCTGCATTCGAATACCTTCGGCCAGATGGGTGCTTCCAGTCCGGTGACGATCGCCGGTACCGTGGCGCAGACCATCGCCGAAACCCTGTCCGGCATGATCTTCGCCTGGCTCGTCAACCCGCAGGCAAAAGCCATCTTCGGCACGCGTCCGCTGGTGACCGATTTGCGTTCCGGTGCGATGAGCGGTGGCAGTGGTGAGGCCGCTATTACGATGGCGGCGAGTGCGCAAATGGCCAGTTATTATGATCTGCCTAATTCGACTATCGCCGGCGCCACCGACAGCAAGATTGCCGACGCACAAAGCGGTTATGAGAAATGTCTGACCGTGGCGCTCGCGGCCCAGGCCGGTTCCAATCTGATTACCCAGGCCGGCGGCATGCAGGCGAGCCTGATGGGCTGCGCGCTCGAGAGTTACGTCATCGATAACGATATGCTGGGGAGCATCATGAAGTCGCTGAGCGGAATCGAGGTTAGCGAAGAAACCCTCGCGTTGAATGCGATCGAGGAGGTAGTGCATGGTGATGGCCATTTCCTGGGTCAGCCGGAAACCTTGCAACGCATGCAGACCGATTTTGTTTATCCCGAGATTGGTGATCGTCGAACTATTGCGGAGTGGGAAAACGATGGCTCGAAAGATATCCGGGAAGTCGCGCGCGAGCGCACCCGGCAAATACTAACGCAACATTACCCAAAGCATATTTCTGCCGAGATGGACCAGAAGTTACGCGACAGGTTTGATATACGTTTGCCGGTGGAGGCGATGCAACAGCAATGAAAATAGCAATATTTGGTGTGGGTGCGATGGGTTCGGTATATGCCGGGTTGATGGCCGAGGCCGGACATGAAATCTGGGCGGTGGATATCTGGCAGGACCACGTCGATGCCATTAACCGGTCGGGACTGCGCGTCGAGGGCGCCAGCGGCGATCGCTTGGTGCAGGGCATCAAGGCAACCACCAATGCGCAAGACGTTGGCGATTGCGATCTTTACGTACTTGCCACCAAGGCCTCGGGCGTTGGCCCCGCAGCCGAAATGATTGCACCACTAATGGGGGCAGAGTCGATAGTGATTACGATCCAGAACGGTCTCGGCGCCGGTGAGCGAATCGCGCAATACATGGCTACCGATCGGGTGCTGCTCGGTGTCGCCGACGGTTTCGGTGCGTCGATGAAAGGGCCCGGACACGTGCATCACAACGCGATGAACCTGATCCGTGTCGGCGAAATGAACGGTGGTATGAGCGAACGGCTGGAGCGCATTACCGGGGTCTGGCAGGAAGCCGGCTTTAACGCAAAGGCGTTCGAGGATATCGATCAACTGATCTGGGGCAAGTATATCTGCAACGTTTCCTTTAGCGGACCCTGCACCGTGTTCGACTACAGGCTTGGCGAACTGATGGCCGATCCGACCGCCTGGGCCATCGCACAGGGCTGTGCGCGCGAGGTTCAGGCACTCGGGCAGGAAAAGAATATCGAGTTCAGCTTTGATGACCCCATCGAATACATCACCGCGTTTGGCAATAAGATGCCGGATGCGCGTCCGTCGATGTTGCTCGATCACCACGCAAAACGCCGCTCGGAAATCGATGCTATAAACGGCATGGTGGTTGAACTGGGCAAACAACTTGGCATCCCGACGCCTTACAACGAAGTTTTGAGCGCAGTTATCCGTCATCGGGAAGCCGGTTTCGGTTAATCCATTTTTGCTATCGTCGGTCAGATGGCATTCAACTTTGACGGTAGGGTTTGAGCCAGTTGAGTGATGCCGAAGTGGCCACGGTTGGAAAGTACTCGGCCCCGACATATCCCTGGTAATCAAGTGAATCGATAAGCTTGAAGATCGGCTCGAAGTCGATTGTGCCGAGGCCGGGTTCGGTGCGACCAGGCAGGTCCGAGAACTGGATATGCCCGATCCTGTCGATCACGCTGGGCAGGCTGGATAACAGATCAGACCCCATCATCTGCATGTGATAGAGATCGTATTGCATGCGCAGATCGATATCCGGCATGGCATCGATCAGGGCCAGCGTCTGTTGCTCTGTGCTCAGAAAAAAGTCAGCTGAATCGATGCTGTTAACCGGTTCGGTCAGCAATTGTATTCCCAGTTCCCGGGTGAGAGCACAGGCCTTGCGCAGACTGGATTCGAAGACGGCCTGGCATTGTGCCCTACCGTGTCGTGGATCGGGTCTGCCGGCGAGCAGGTTCATCGCCGCCGGGTGCAGCGTTTGGGCAAACCTGCGAGCCTCGGACAGGGCCTGTTCGAATTTCGTCTCACGCCCAGGAACGGCGGCGAGACCTTCACCTCCGGTCATCAGGTCACCGACCGGGAAATTCATCAATACGAGCGGCAGGTTTTGCGCCTCGAGTTCAGCGCGCAGAATCGAAGGATCCTGGTCGTAGGGGAACTGGATTTCAATGGCGTCGAATCCGGCAGCCGCCGCCAGGCCGATGCGCTCGATAAGCGGAACCTCACGAAATAGCGTGGATATATTAGCGGAAAATCGTGGCACAGGCTGTCGTTACCGAGGTGTTCATTCGTGCCTATTCTAGGTGTCCACCCATGCATAGCAAGACCCGGCAACATGCGGATTAGTGTGCATCGGGATGGGGAAGTCCAGTCTAGCCCTTTTTGTTAGCCCCTGGCCTATCCGCAGACGTGCATGGTTGATGGTAATACTTCTGCGGTTTAGATGGTTTTAAGCTATAGATTTATATCTATTCAGATGGCAATTTTAAACTGTCCAGGATCAAAGGATACCCGCATGAGACCGAGTTTATTTATTTTGCTGTTGTTCCTGAACGGCAACGTTTCCGCACTGGAGATCGACAAGGCTTACCGTTTGATCCCGCATAAACAAACTGCCTTTAAACTACAGCAGTCGAAAATCCCCAGGGCCGAAGCACAGAGCGTAGCCCTTCTCTTGTCGCTGGCAGAACAGGCCATGGTCGAAAGGGTCGACGCCCTGGTCAACGGGCCCGAAAAAAGCGGCTATCTGTCTCAAATCGATGACATCTCGTGGCAACTCGGCCATCTGCAAATGCCGGCCAGAATAGACCAGGCGCGCGAGCATATTCTTGCAGCTGTGCAACAGCATCGTGCCTATTTCGAATTGTATAATGCAAATGGAGATAAATCCGAGTCAGCCAGGAAGCAGTTGATTCAATCATCGCATCGCCATCTCATCAGCGCCTATAACCTGTTGATGCAAGCCTACCCACAGGAAACGAAACATAACAAACAGGCCTTTTTCGATTATCTCTGCGCGCTCGATTTCATTTAGCACAGTTTTTGTGATGAAACTTTATTTGAAATTCTGGTTTGTCAGCCTGTATCTGTTTAGCTGTGGCGTGATGAGTGCAGCAATCGACGAACCCGGGCAGTTGATCGTCGCCTATAACTTCGACGAAGCATTGCAGGAAGTTGGCCCCGATACCTACCAGATTTTCAAATACACCCATGGCAAGGTCGGCCTGAGTCATGCTTATAAATTCAGTGGCTGGCGCTCGCTTAAAATTCAGGACGTCGCCCGCGACGGTGGATTTCCGGAACTACAGGGTTACTTTAAAACGATTACCACTGGCAAGCTGTACTTTCATTTTGCCTTCATGGTCGCTGACATCAATGAACGCTTCAACATTGCACTCGCCGGCAAGAGTCATTTTCAGTTAGAAAACCACGGTATCGGTTTCTGGCTGGATAACGAGAACGGACAGCTGAGACATTACGTCGATTCCAGACCGGTCGAGCTGTTTCCACTTGAACCGTTTGTCTGGTATCAGCTTGATCTCGAATACGACATTGACGAGGGTCGATATGCATTAAGAATTGAAAACGAGTATGGCCAGCAACTCGTCGATCTAGATGCCTCCCCGAATGCCGTCAATCAAGCAGGTTCAACCGTTAACAAGTTTTCTTTTATCGGCGATCTGGAAGACCGGCAAAATGCTTCCTACTACGTCGACGACGTGCAGCTCTATAGCCAGCAGTCTTTCAGTCAGCCAGATTTCGTAGCACCCGGACGCAGGAAATTATTCGTTGATATCTGGAATGATTATCATAAAAAATTATATGGAAAGATCCAGTGTCTGCCGGTTGTCCAGTCGATTGATCTAGGCATCGACATCGACGTTTTTACAAGTCTTGCGGCTGATAATTACTACGACATTTTGAATCAGCTGCTGGACAATCAGCCCGTCTCTCCGGGCGACTGGCAAAACAATCCATATCTACAGGCTATTCACCTGTGGCAATTGGGTTGTTCGAATATGACACAACTGAACTGGCAACAGGCAATCGCAAATTTCACCGAGGCCAGCGAACTCGTTGGCACGGCGCGGATCTATCCTATGTCACTCGCGCTCGCCCATGCCGGCGCCGGAGAGTATGCGCAATCTGATGCGCTTCTGGCTTCGATTCAATCCGACTGGATCAACGAACAGAGACTCTCTGTCGCCTATGCAATGGTCGGCATATCACGCGAGGACCTTGACAGCGCGAAACAATGGCTCACGCAGTCGGCATTGACCGCCTATGAGGGTGGTGGCCTCGAAGTTTTTGAGGATTTGTATTGTGATTTTATCAACAGCAACATGATTGCGAGGTTGAAGAACTATGACCCCGAGAACTGGCCGCATTTGCTGGAACAGGCCGTCATTACGGAACAGTATTACTTTACCCTTTTGTGGCAAAAAAATTATCACGAGGCCTTTTATTTTGCCAGGGACATGACTTCACGTTTACAGGAACTGGGTTTTGTATCGAGCAAGTGGCAGGAACGTACGGCGGACGCGGCTTTTTACAGTCAGGCTTATGAAGAAGCCATCATTTATTATCAGGCGGCATTAACCAACGAGAAGGCCTGTTATTGCAATTACCTGAAACTGGCTGATGTTTTTCATATCAAAGGCGATTCCACCAAAGAACGCGAGTATCGCGAGAAAATTTATGGTCGTTTCGAGGACGTAGATTGAGATCCTCCTCGAGCACATAACTGGATAAAGAACCTGGAGGTCAGGCCTTACAGCCGAACATGAATCTCATATATGAAATATACCCTCCTCACCATGAACAGCTAATACGGCAACGGGCCCGCCCGGATTGAGTCGGCGTGTCAGCTGTCCCACAGAGAGATTAGTTCGAACACAAATCCGAACATGTAGATCTCGTAGCAGATCAACAGGATATATCCGGCACAAAAGACATGCAGCAGGTGTTCTACGCTAAAGGACCTGAAAAATTTTCGCCGCGCTGTGGCCACCAGGATTACCAGGGAAAAGGATGTCAGGCCGATTTTGACGGCTAAAAATTGCTCGACACTTTGGTCCAGCATCGATGCCATGACGGCATTTGCTTCAGAGGCGCCAGCTTTGAGTAAATTCAGGGTGAACAACGCATCGGTGCAACTGAGCAATAAAACGCCCAATGTGAGATACAAAATACGTGGTTCGTGCCAATCAAACAGGAAATGATGCTCATCGGCAGCTCGTCGACTGGACCGACGCCGGGGACGGAAATTGCCGTACAGGAAGGCCCGCCAGGCACCGTCACGCCGATTTGTGGGATAACGTCGTTCTACCGTTTGGTCAGGTGCAGGCACACTGTTGCTGATCGACTGCTCCGGCACAGGAATTGCTGATTGGTCTGGATCAATCCTGATCGAACTAACAGCTTCGAATCGACATGAACGGGGATTTTGCGCCATGGGAATCCTGATTTTTGAATTCTATTATGGTATTCGCATCTTACGCGCATGGTAGATCGAAAAAGTTGACGCAGTTGGTATTTTGGACACCTGCAATTCGGGGGCAGAATATTGGTTTGCACTGATTTTACCCTGGCGCCTGTCGCTATATGCAGCCCCATGCTTGCCCAAAATAGCAGTCGGATTAAATGGACCGGTAGCGATACACAGGCATGGTTTCGACTGGTACCGATTCTTTTGCAAACCCTCGAATCGACCAGTTCGCGAGTAGAGATTGCCTGGTCAGATCAAAATGTGCCGGAGATGATAAGTGATTGGCGCGCCAGGATAGGTATTTTCCGTGATCCGGCCTATATAAATCTCATTGGATTCAAAACAGGATGTAAACCCGTGAGTTATAAACTATGCCGATTTTCACGCATGCTTAAGGACCTTATTGCTGCTGTTGTGCTGCTGACGAGCAGTGGCGTTTACGCCGGCGGTGGAGCATATCTTTACGACTCAACCTCGTCTGCAGTAGACGCGGACCAGGCCTCCAGGGAATTTCAGCACAGCCTGGTTAGCTACCATGAAAATGAAATGAATGGAGCAAAACCGATTTTATTGGTAGGGGAGTATGGAGTGCTCACCAGTGAAAACGAGGCTATCGAAGAAAGATCGGTAAATGATTTTCTGGATCGCAAAAGAAGTGCTGTGGAAACGGGAATGGGTATGGGAGTTACTCCCTTGTTCGACAGCCACGGTGTTTTTCGTACAAGTAGTAACAACGATCAATCTACTTATGCCGTGCTGGGTTTTATTGCAGATGAATTGGCTTTGGATGAAGCAGGTACTTCAGATAGCGTGGATGATAACGGATTATCCTATGGTTTTGGCGTCAACAAATCATCATTCAATTTTGAATACATGATGTCTATGGATAACGAAAGTTATGAGGTTTCGGCGGTAGGCCTGAGATTTACCTCGGAATTTTAAGATAATACAGGTGGTTCGTTGCCAGGCGGACCTGGCAATTCAGGGTGACAGTTAACAATGACTTGAATTTTGGTAAGTAAGCGTCATTGTAAACTGTGCCGGGTATACCGGTTAGCTGTTGGCCATACCGCTGAGCCGCTGATTGATCAATGCATCGGCTTCACTCATGATGGTGTCGATCAGTTCCTTGCAGCTGGGTACATCGTTGATTAAACCCGCCACCATGCCGCAGGACCAGACGCCGGCTTCCATCTCGCCATCGAGCATGATTTTTGGGTAGACACCGGCCACTTCATCGATAATGTCTTCAAATTTCAATTCGCTGCCCAAGGTTCGCTCTTTCTCGAGCAGGCGCTCGGCGGCCAGATTGTTCAATACCCGCTCGGTGTTGCGTAACGGGCGCATCACCAGCCGAGTATCCAGTTCACTTGCCGCAACAATAGCCTGTTTGACCTTTGGGTGAACGGGTGCTTCCTGAGTGGCGATGAAGCGGGTACCCATGTTCATGCCCTCCGCACCCATCGCCAATGCGGCTACCAGGCTGCGCGCATCCGCCATGCCGCCAGAAGCGACGAACGGGATTTTCAGTTCGTCGGCGGCGCGCGGCAGCAGGATCATGTTCGGGATATCGTCCTCCCCGGGGTGACCACCGCATTCGAAGCCGTCAACCGAGACCGCATCGCAGCCGATCGCCTGGGCCTTGAGCGAGTGGCGCACCGATGTGCATTTGTGGATGATCTTGATACCAGCTTCTTTCATAGCAGGCAAATGTTCCTGCGGATTGCGACCGGCAGTTTCAACCACGGTAACGCCGCCTTCGATGACGGCCTTGATGTAGCCGGGGTAGTCAGGTGCCGACAGGCTGGGCAGGAAAGTAAGATTGACGCCAAAGGGTTTGTCGGTCATGTCTTTGCAGCGGGCAATCTCGTTGGCCAGGTCGCCGGTGGACTGTTGCGTCAGCCCGGTAATGATGCCGAGTCCCCCGGCATTAGACACCGCCGCTGCCAGTTCGGCAAAACCGACATAGTGCATGCCGCCCTGAATGATCGGATGCTCGATGCCAAGAAGTTCGGTGATGCGTGTTTTCATGCAATAGTCTCGTTCTGCTCGAATATCGGGGTCAGTATACTTAATTCGCCCGGGATCTTCGTTCCGGGGCGGGTAGCCTCGCGGGGATTTTCAGCCATATTCAAAAACTCAATCCGACAACAGGCAGAGATTGCCTCTATTTGCGGCAAATTTCCATGCAAAAAATCCGCTCGGGACGAGCGGATTTTTTTGACTTTCCGCAGTTGATGGCTAAAGCATGCTTTTGATATCGGCGGCAAATGTCGGGAAGGCATACATTTCATCGCCCAGTTGATCGGCGCTGATACCGTGGCGCATTGCCAGCGCAAACAGGTGGATTAACTCTTCGCCGTGATGGCCGACCAGGTGCGCACCGACGACGCGTCGTGATCCTTTTTCAATAATCACCTTGGCCCAGGCGACCGTTTCAGCGTAGAAGCGCGCTGAAAACCAGCCCGACATATCGGAAGTCACAATATCGACGTCGATACCAGCCTGCTTTGCTTCGGCCTGCGTCATACCGACACTGCTCAGGGCCGGAACGGTATACACTGCGCTCGGTACGATCGCGTAATCCGGTTTCAGCTCCGCGTTGTCGGCGATATTCTGCCCGACGATACGGCCTTCGTAGGTTGCCAACGGCGATAACTGCGCGGAATGTACCAGTGCATCCCCGGCCACCCATACCGCCGGGTTGGAAACCGAGCGCAGATGATCGTCGACCTCGATACGGATGCCGTCATGTACGATATTCGCTGCAGCCAGATTCAAATCCGCGGTATTGGCGATGCGACCGGTGCCGTTGACCACCTGGTTGGCCTCGACCGATTGTCGCTTGCCTTCATGGGTGAAGTGAACCTGCAATTTGCCGCCTGTCTTTTCGATCGCTTCGACCTCGACACCGACTTTTACATCGATACCGATGCGTTCGCTCTCACCCCGGATGGCCGTAACCGCGTCCTGGTCAAGGCGCGGCAGTAACTGTGGCATCGCTTCGAGGATGGTGACCTTTGCCCCGGCACGGGCGTAAACGTGGCTGAATTCCATCGCGATGACGCCACCGCCGATAAAGACAACTTCATTGGGTAGCTCGCGTTGACTTAATACGTCATCGGAGGTAATGAGATGCTCGGCACCTGGAATCGACAGCGGACGAGTTATCGAACCGGTCGCAATGACAAAGTTATCTGCCTCGATAACTGTGCCATCAACCTCGATTGCGTTGGCTCCGACGAAACGTGCTTTACCCTGGTAAATGTCGCCCCGAGCTTTGGCGGTGTCTTCCATCGCGCCGGGAATGAAATCGATCATATCGCTCTTACGATCGATTAATTTAGACCAGTCGAGTTTGGCGGGTCCGACCTCGATGCCATGCTCGTGGGCAATTTCGATCTCATGCAGGGCATGCGCCGCCGCGACCAGCACCTTCTTTGGCGTACAACCGCGATTAGGGCAGGTGCCACCGAACTGGTCAGATTCGACAAAGGCAAGCGACTTGCCGGCGGCGTGGGCGATTTGGGAAACACCGAAGCCGGCATTACCGGCGCCGAGAATAACAATATCGTATCGATCGGGCATGATTCTATTTCTCCGGGTTGAATTATTGACCAAATGGTCATAAACTAGTTGAAAAATATGGCTGAAAAACAGCCGATTGCAGTAATATAATAGTTATTGACCGTTTGGTCAATAACTAATTTAACTATTTAAATGGATTGAATATGGCCAGGCCCAGACAGTTTGAAGAAATTCAGGTTATCGAGAAATTGATGAAGGTCTTTTGGGATAAAGGTTATGAAGCCACGTCGATGCAGGACCTGGTTGCCGCTTCGGGATTGCTCAAGGGTAGTCTTTACGGTGCCTTCGGCGACAAGCAGGCGCTGTATCTGGCCGCGTTAAAGCATTATGACCGAACGCGAATCCAGGCAGGAATCGATCTGCTCAATGGCGAGGGTAGCGCCAGGCAGAAAATCGCCCGCCTGTTTGACAACGTGATTGAATCGACCAAACGAGGTGATTTTGCCGGTGGCTGCCTGCTATGCAATGCTAGCGTGGAAATGGCGGTCACCGACAAGCAGGTGAAAAGCGAGGTCAAGACGACTATCCGTCGATTGAAGGTGGCGATTATGGAGGCATTGCAAGCACAGACCGAAAATGAGGAACAGGCTGCATCGCTGGCCGCGTTTATCATCAGTGCCTATTTCGGTACCCGCGTCCTCGCCAAGGCGGGCGCGCCCGCCGCCATGATGGGCGAGACCCGCGACCACTGTCTGCAATTGCTTCCCTGAGACCGGATCATGGCAGCATGAAACTATCTCCCGCTTAACTGCTGCCGGGTGTTGCTAGCAGATTGGGATGATAAATCACTCTCATTTTATTGCCGGCTGGGTTAAATTAGGCGACTCGATTTTACTAACGCAGTCTTCCTCATGTCCACAGCCAGCCGTAATGGAAGTGTTTACGAACTTGGCGGGCCAGACGATGCGCCGGTCATTGTGCTGGTTCACGGTCTTGGTCTGAATCGGCATGTCTGGGAAAAATTCTCATCACGTTTATCTCATCGCTATCGGGTTTTAAGTTACGATTTGTATGGACATGGTGAGAGTGCGCCACCCCCGGGAACCCCGTCGCTAACGATGTTTTCCGAACAGCTGCTTGGGTTGCTGGATGAGTTGGCGATAGAGCAATGTTCGATTATCGGTTTCTCCCTGGGTGGCATGATCAATCGGCGTTTTGCCATGGATCATCCCGACCGGTTACGCGCCATGGCGATTCTGAATTCACCGCATGAGCGTGAGCCTGAAGCGCAGAAGCTGGTCGAGCAACGCGCGCTGGATTCTGCCGCGGGTGGTCCGGGTGCGACGCTGGATGCCACCATCGAACGCTGGTTTACTGCGGATTTTATTGCGGCTAATCCCGATTTTATCGCCACTGTACGTGGCTGGGTTCTGGCGAACGATCCCGAAAGTTATGCACTGTGCCGGCAGGTGCTGGCATTCGGGGTGGTTGAGTTAATCCGGCCGCAGCTGCCGATTACCCATCCGACACTGATAATGACCTGTGAAAACGACAGTGGCAGCACGCCCGCCATGAGCCAGAGCATCGCCAGTGAAATCAGCGGGGCGCAAGTCATTATCGTGCCCGGTTTGCAGCACATGGGCTTGTGCGAAAATCCGTCGTTTTTTGTCACCGCCCTGGTGGAATTTCTCGAAGAACTGCCGGATACTAAGTAGCGATTTTCAGGAGCCATAAATGAAAAAAATGTCGGGTGGGCAGGCTGCGGTCGCAGCGCTGCAGGCTGAAAAAGTTGAGCATGTGTTTGGCCTGATCGGCTCGGCCACGATGGAAATGTTCGATGCCCTGTATGATGCGCGCGAGATAAATTTTATCGGCGTCCACGACGAGCGCACCGGCACGCATATGGCCGATGGCTACGCGCGTGCGTCGGGACGCGCCGGCGTCGTGCTTGCCGGGCAAAATGGACCGGGTGCAACTAACCTGGTGACGGGTCTCGCGCAGGCCTACGCCGCGTTTTCACCGGTGGTTTCGATTGCCGGTTCGCTGTCCTCGGCGCATGTCTACCGCGATGCCTTCCAGGAAGTTGATCAACAGGCATTGTTCAAACCGATTACCAAGAAAACCTGGACCGTGACGCAAACCGGGCGTGTGCCAGAAATGTTTCGCGAGGCTTTCCGTACCGCGATGACGCCACGCCGGGGCCCTGTGCAGCTCAATCTGCCCAGGGATGTACTGTCCGAGGTGACCGAGTTTGCAGACTTGCAATCACCGCAGAGTTACCGTTCGCAGAATGTACCTGTTGCGGCCGCTGAGGCGATCAAGCAGGCGGCCGGGATTTTGCGTGAAGCCAGACAACCGGTAATCGTGACCGGTGGCGGGATCAAGAATACCGGCGGCCACGCCGATGCGCTGGCCCTGGCCGAAGCGCTCAATGCACCGATCATCCTCGCCCCGGGGCATGGTGATGCGATACCGTTTGAGCATCCATTAAATGCCGGACAAATGGGGCCGCGCGGTAACGTGGTCGCATCACGACTGGCGCAAGAAGCCGACGTGATCCTGGCGTTGGGTACCCGTCTCGGATTTAATTCGACGTTCTACTCATACGACAATATCAACCAGCAGGCGAAGATAATCCAGGTAGAGCTGGAACCGACCGCGATCGGTCGCTATTTCCCGATTACGCTTGGAATCTGGGCCGATGCACGGGCGACCGCCAGGCAGCTTTGTGACGAACTCGGCAAGCTCGAGGCTCGCGCCGAGGTGGATGCCTGGACCCGGGCTTTTATTGAAGAGCGACAGAGCTACCTGCAGCAACGTGACGCAAATGCTGAATCCGAGGCGCACCCGATTCAACCCTCGGGGCTGTACAAGGAACTGCGCGCTGTTTTACCGAAAAACGCGGCGATTACGATGGATGCCGGAACGCTTTGCCTGCAGGCCACCGATGCGTTGAACTACTGGGAGCCACCGTGCCTGTTTACCCCGCTCGATTTCGGCCTGGTCGGTTTCTCGTTTGCCTGCGGTCTCGGCGTCAAGCTGGCCCGAGCCGATAAGTCGGTCGTGAGCCTGATGGGTGATGGTGGTTTCGGCATGACCATTTCCGAACTGAGTACGGCGGTTGATCACGGTATCAATACCGTCACCATCGTCATGAACAACCAGTGCTGGGGTGCGGAAAAAGCCTATCAACGAGACTTTTTCGGTGAGCGCTACATCGGCGCTAATATCAGCAGTCCTCCGTTTGACAAGGTCGCCGAACTCTACGGTGCAGCGGGTTTCAGGGTTGAGCGCATAGGGGAGGTCGGGGAAGCGGTGCAGGCCGCGCTTGATTGTGGCAAGCCAGCGGTGGTC
>JBATHL010000067.1:0-12795 GCA_049666745.1 Gammaproteobacteria bacterium | reverse complement strand
CTGCTGCCACCGGGTGACACGATTTTGTCGCACATCAGCAGCAGTTTTTCGAAAGCGCCTTTGACAAACACGCGCGGTTGGCCGTCAACCCGGTTGAGGCTAGCGCTGTATAAGCGTTCCGATTCGAATGGCATGCTGGCGATTTCGGGGCACTCGCTAATCGCCTCGGCACGGGTCCAGTCCGCCCGGTGCGCCATGATCAACAGGGCGACGTCAACCGCGTCGCCATTACGCGTCCATACGCCATCATGGCGTCCGAGATAGCCCTCGTTCGCAAGCACCGCGCAGCGGCATGCCGTGGCCAGTAATTCACGGTCGTCAGCGTCGGGTTTCCCGTGCGCCGTGGTGATTTCACCATTGGGCTGATCGCTATCGCCACTGACCTGCCAGTCCCGGTGCCCCGGAAACACGAGTCGGCGCACGGTCAGCTGATTGGCGGTCAACGTACCCGTTTTATCGGACGCAATGTAGGTACAGGAACCCAGCGCTTCGACCGCGATCAAGCGGCGCACGATGACGTCACGCTTTGCCATGCGGCGCATGCCGATCGCCAGTGCCACTGTCAGTGCGACCGGCAAACCTTCTGGAATCACCGAAACTGACAGCGCTACCGATGACAGAAAAATCTCTGCCAGCGGCATGCCTCGAAACAGCAGGATGGTCGCCATCACCACCACCGCGCAACCGACAAAAATCGCAACCCGGTGGGTAAATCGCTCCATGCGTTCCTGCAGCGGAGCCTTGGCTTCGGTATCCCCGGTGACAGATTCGGCAATAGTACCCAGTTCGGTTGCCAGCCCGATGCTGGCGACAACGCAACTGGCGCGTCCCCGATTCACCAGGCTGCCGGCAAAAGCCATGTTAACGCGATCACCAAGCACCGTATCGTCTTCAAGAACCACGCCGGCACTCTTGATCACCGCGATCGACTCTCCCGAAAGCAATGACTCGTCGATTTCAAGATTATGGCTATCGAGAATACGCATATCGGCGGGCACACGTTCGCCCGATTCCAGTAACACGATATCGCCCGGAACAATCCCTTCCGAGTTGATCTCGTAAGCATCGCCTTCGCGTAACACGCGCACCTGCGTGGTCATCATTTTTTGTAACGCATCGGCGCTGCGCTGTGCCGAGAATTCCTGCACCGTGCCGATGACCGCGTTGAGTAACAGCACCGCGCTGATGAAAATAGCGTCGGAAAATTCCTGAATCAGTAAGGACACCAGCGCGGCCGCGACCAGCACGTATATCAACGGGCTCTTGAACTGGTTAGCGAAGACTTCGAGCAATCCAGGCGGGGTCTTTCTGGGTAAGGCATTGGGCCCGTACTGCTGCTGACGTCGCTCTACCTCGGCTATGGCCAGTCCAGAGGGTGTGGCGGACAGAGTCGACAGGATCTGTTCACCACTCAATGCATGCGGAGTTTCGATGACCGCCTTGCTTGACAGGCTATTGGTTTCGGGCTGCTTCATCCTGGAATTCGTGACTCCCTGGCTGGGGACAATTGTTTATTGTTAATAGAGCAAGTTAACCCAACTCCGGATCGGCAAGCTTGATTCGAATCAATTTCATAGTCATCCACGCGCAAGCGGGGATCTCAAAACATTGTCATGTTATAAGATTCCCGCTTACGCGGGAATAAAGCAAACTGTCACCGTAATTGCA
The DNA here is from genome assembly GCA_049666745.1 of Gammaproteobacteria bacterium. Classification (GTDB taxonomy): domain Bacteria; phylum Pseudomonadota; class Gammaproteobacteria. Next base: position 11,127 of record JBATHL010000067.1, on the reverse strand, counting down.
CACTGCTTGAAATAAACCCCAAAACCACCATATTGGGTTATAATTTTCCGTCTTGGGGACGACTTGGCTTCGACGTGGGTCGCGAAACCTGAGGTGCATGCCGAGAATGTAGAAAATCTCGTTAACTCTTCTGCAAATTATAGTTGCCAACGACGACAACTACGCACTCGCCGCTTAATAACCGGTAGATTGCTGTCGGACTGGAGCCGTGTCTATGCGTCCAGGTTCCTTTATGCCCTCGGGTATTCGGGAACATTCCGGCATCGCTCTCATAGAATCGTGATGGAAGCTGGTTCGGGGCTGAAGCACTAAACAAGTACCGGAATCGCTGTCTGTTTTCCCCGTCCGGCGGGTAACAGCCAGTTAAATCAAAGTCGGAATAAGCATGTAGAGCCAATGGCAGAGGGCTTTCGGACGCGGGTTCGATTCCCGCCGTCTCCACCAACCTTGACCCCGGCCGAATTCGAGGCCGGGTTTTTTTTATTTCCACGAATCGACTATACATCTCTTTATGAGAGTAAAAAGAGAATAAAATTACTGGATCAGACAGATGCAGCTTATATCGCAGGCCTGATTGATGGTGAAGGAACCGTTACCTTATGTCGACGTCATCAACACATAGGAAATATCAGTCCCGAGGCGTATGAAAAGCAGATGGCGTTAATCGGGTGGGTGTCCACCGGAACGGAGTAAGTCCATACAGCCAGGAATGCACACTGGTATTTCATCGATACTAGTAACCTAATTCCAGTAAGCATGTACAGATAAAGCAAATTGAAGCGTATAATTATTCGCCCAGACGGCGAAGAGCAATCTAGATGGAGCGAACGGGACTACAAGAGCACTTTAAATCAATGGGGGATCTGCCTGGAATTATCGTATGTCCCCAACATAAGTTCATTTACATGAAACCGGCTAGAACTGCCGGGTCTTCGATCCTGAGGAATTTTCTGGAAGGCAGGTTTGACGAGTTGTTGAACGCTAAAGACCACGCCGAACAGTTTGGTGAATGGCTCGCTAACACCGATGATGAGGCGCTGTCTGATTACTTTATTTTTTCCGTCACGCGGAATCCGTGGGATAGATTCCTTTCCACGTCAAAGTATCTTGGGATTCCAATGTCCAAATTGATTGAAAACTGGGATACCTATCAAGAGGTTGATCAAGTAAGGACTCATATGCGCCCCATTAATATTTACACGCACTATAAAAGCCGGGCGTTTGTTGACAGGATATGCAGGTTTGAAACCTTGCAGGCGGACATGAATTTGGTATGCGATAGCCTTGGCATCGCGCGCTCGCGTCTGCCGATCGTTAATGCTACCAAACACGAGCATTACTCAAAATATTATAAAGAGGATGCTATCGAGTTCGTTCGCGATGTTTATGAGTTGGATATCAAGTATTTCGGGTATGAATTTGAAGCTCCGGTTAATAAGCTTTACACCAAGGACCGTTCCCCGCTAGGAAAATTTGTGAGGCCCTTAAACAAGCTTTTTAACAAGCTTAAAGTCACATGATGGTGAAACTCAAACTAAAGCGGATTTTCGGTTTTGCGAGCAGGTCTTCCTGCCCCACGCAAAGCGCAGATGCCTGGCCAAGACATAGCCAACTGAAGATTGCCCAAAATGCCAGGGCAATGGCCAGGCCCCGCCTTTTCAGATTGCAATATTGATAAAAGACTATCCTGCAACCCCCTGCATTGGGATTTCCCGGAACCTTGTGGGATTAAAAACCGGAACATTTCACCGCAGCGGGTAAAGCATTGGCTAAAGCGCCAACGTGTTACAATTTGTGTTTACGGCTAACTATCTAATAATCTGTGATTTAGGAACGGAAATTACCCCTAAGGAAGAGTTAGCCCTAAGGGTAGTACATTGGCGAACCGGACAAATAATTAAAATGTTTGAGGTATCAAAAAAGCATCTTCAATCCAGTATAAGAAAGTTTTCAATGAGCCGAAATCCGTATTTTAAAGACGCTATATTGAAGAATGCTAAGCACGTAATGCTATACGAGCAGGTTAAATGTGCATACAACAGGATAAAAAAATCTGCAAACTCTTCAACCATGATGTTCATGGCTGATGCCCTGGCGGCAAATGGTTACGAACAACATTTATGCACTGACGGGTTGAGCTATAATGATTACAAGAATACGAGTCATCAGTTTGGAATTCCATTCAACGAGGTCTGGCGGCCAGGCCAGATTAGTGAGTTGCAAGATTATTTCTGGTTCACAGTCGTAAGAAATCCCTATACAAGACTTCTTTCCGCCTTTCTGCAAAAAGGCTCAGGCGCTCAACGAGGGAATGCAGTATTTGAAAAGATCCCAGGTTTTGATCGCCTGGACCCCGTGGGCTTCACTGAATTTGTGTCTTTTCTGGAGAATGGAGGCCTTTACGAAAACAAGCATTGGTTGCCGCAAATCAAACTCCTCTTAGTACCACCCGATCGTTTTGATTACATCGCCAAAACTGAAAACCTTGGACGTGACATGGAGTATATTTTCCAGGAGATTGGCCTAAAACCCACTCAAGACACCTGTTTTTCCCGGCCGCATGTTTCTGAGGCCTCCACTGAGTGGAAAGTGACGAACGCAAATAGTTGCGCAGCAGAATTTTATAATGAAAATATTTGCAAGAGAGTCTACGATTTATACAAGGCAGACTTTGTTGAGTTTGGCTACGCCTATGGTGAGTTCCAATAACTTCGAAGAATCGCATGAGATGTGACTAATCTAGTCAAAATCTATCATATCAATCCCACAAGTACACCGTCTCAGGTCAATACCGGGCTGCATAGTCAGAATTCCTGGCCTTAGCATTGGTAGCGGCTGCTGGACCGGTAGCCATCAAGATCAACTGCTCAGGGCAAGTAGCCAAATTTAGTTAACTGTCAGCATATTTCCTGGTGGCAAACAAGAGCGCAGAACCAATGATGATATGCCCCAGCAACTCTAGTGATTCTTCCAGGGTGGTATGAAATATTTTTTCTGCCGGGACAAATTTCCAGAAACGTTGATCTGTTGTTACGGCTATAAAGTAGGTGAAGAACCCGGTCCCGAGCAAGGTTACCAGGCGCTTGCTACGAATATAATCAGCAAACAAATGATGCTTTTTATACGCAATATAGAAAAGCGCCAGCAGCCCCAGGTAAACGCCCCCGGAACTTCCAGGCGGATGCACTTCACGAACAAACAAAACCAGCATCATTCCAGCCGCCCAAAGGAAAAACTTGTCTTTGCCATACAGGAAACGAGACAAACACAGCAAACAAAATCCTGCCGTTACGACCAAGGCAGCATCTTCCAGAAGATATTTATCGAACGGATAAACCTGATGCAGAATCAGCGTGATAATAGTGCCTGCAATAATCAAAGGCGCACAAAATACTAACCAGTAATTTGCAGACATGGAAACCAGCTTCAACTGCTGCGAAAAATCCGGGTTTTCCATAGTTATTTATATTCGTTTTAAAGATGCGCTTAATGTAACAAATACTGTTACCGAAAAAAGAGATTTCATAGGCGTAATACAGGACTCGAAATACCATGCCTTTTGAATCGGATGCTTTGCAACGAGGGTTACGGCGTAGCTTCCAGTTGAATCTGGAGCGGGGTACGAGATTCGAACTCGCGACATTCAGCTTGGGAAGCTGACGCTCTACCAACTGAGCTAACCCCGCATTAAATTGCTTTTACCAGAAGGGAACCAATAGCGATGATGAGTATGGATACTTAACGCTGTTCAGCTTTTCCGTCTGATTCTATGCCGCTTCAAAAAACTATCGATCTTGACCGCGGCCTGCTTATCCAGCACTTGATTTCTGACTTCCCTTAGCAGCGCCAACCTCGCTTCTTCCGTCCAGTGGTGGATTTCTCGACCTTCCAGGTCTTCAATGCGCTCCAGTGAAGATTTTGCCAGCTGTCTCTCCCTGCGACTGAAGTGAGGGTCTTCAATCACCCTGCGCAATCTAAATTTTACGTCAATCATCGAGCTTCACTCATGCCAGTACTTTTCAGCACATGAAACATTAGTATAACGCTTTTACGCAGTTTAGCTTCCCGCCGCATCGGCCGAGTCAGACAGAGCAATCTTCTTCGCTTTTTTAATAAGCCTGGATATGACTTTTATCTCCTTACTCAGATCCTGATAACTGGTACTGGTTTCATCGCTTTTACTTTCTTCCATCACCTCAACTTCAGGTATGGATTTCTTTACTTTTCAGTTTCCAGATTATTTTCAACAACTTGCCGTGTTTATTCTCCTGTTTCTTTGTCGACAGTTCAAAAAATCTTTCGCGCTTGCCTGGCAGATTAGTCATATCCGTATTCATCCCCCAGCTCTTTGATTTCCTGATCTTTCACCCATAAAGTAACGGTGAAAATAATCGCCATGGTTTCACTGCCGGACTGGATGACTACCGTGGCAACAGCACCGAACAGAATGTAAACAAACACACCCAGCTAGCCTTTCATCGCATACTCGGCCGGGTCCAGCCCCTGCTTGAGGATTTCAGAGCCCTCTTTCATATTGGGGATACCCAGGAAAATAAAGCCCAGTCCAATCAGAACGCTATATTTACCTGCGAGTCCTGCCAAACTCACTTGACTAACCAGCGGGCTGGCACCATTATTTTCACCTGGTCCCGACCACGAGTTTCCGGGAGTAACATTTCAGGAACTGCCGGATATCCGACTGCCCTTAAATATTAATTCATGACCTCCGATACCCAATCAAGCAGCGAGTTGATGCTATCCGTCATCGTTCCTGTTTTTAACGTGGCGCCTTATGTCGAGCAAGGTCTCATGAGCATTGTCGATCAGGATTTTGCCCATGCTTACGAAATCATATTAATCGACGATTGCTCAACCGATGGCGGTCTCGAAATTTGCAGACAGTTCGCCAGGGACTACCCCGATAAGTTCAAACTGATCGAAAGTCCGACCAACGGCGGGGTCAGTGTCGCCCGTAACCTCGGCCTGGATCAGGCGCTGGGAAGCTACCTGATGTTTGTCGATCCGGACGACATCCTCCCACCCGATGCCATATCCCGCATGTTTGAGGCCGCCGAGCATTACGCTGCCGACATCGTCAAGGGCAACCTGGTTCTGTTCGACGAAAGCGAGCGCCGACCTGCACCTGATCAGGTTCACTCGACGACGCTGATTACTGGCGACGATGTCTTGACCGAGTTATTCGAGCATGCCCGTGTGCGTGGACATATCGCCGGCAAAATGTACCGTCGTGACAAGTTTGGTGAGATCCGCTTACCGGTCGGGGTGCGCATGGCGCAGGACCTGCTGTTTTTCAGTCAGGTTTTTTCCAGCGCCCAATCACTGCTGTTGCTAAACGAGGACGTCTATGAATATCGCAAACATTCGGGCGGATCGACCGGTCGCAAGTATGAAAAAGGATCTTACATAGACTGGCTCGGCGCGGTAGAACGTTCGGGAGATTTTGCTGTCAGTAAGCGTCAAAAACGCGCCCACAAGGGCTTACTGGTGCGCACCATGGCCCAGATCGCACGCGAATGCCGCAAGATCCCGGCAACCAGCGCCAGGCCGGTACTGGTTACGATTGAACAAAGGTGTCGGCAGTGGAACATTCGACTCTTCGATCTTATCGTCATCGACCGGCTTGGCCTGCGCACTATAAGCCGCTATATTAAATTGCAACTGGCACTCAGGCAGATACGACGTAACCTGTCCCGAAGCTGATACCCTGTACCCCGGCCCGGCTTGCTGCCGCGCCCAACACACGAGCACAAACTTTGACCTCGACCGTTGCTATCTTTCGCAAACGCCTGCTCTCGTACTCGGAGACCTTCATCGCCGATCAGGGCCGTTTCCTGCCGACCTACCGGCCGGTGTTTTGCGGTTATCGGAAAGAAGTTTCGGGGATACAAATGCTCGAAGGATCGGAGCAAATTCTGCTTGATGACTACAGCAGCATGGCGTCACTGTCCAAGTTTATGTTTCGGCATGGGCTGGGGGGTGGCAAAGCCTGGATAGCCGCCATCGACGGGCAATCCCCGGCGTTGATCCACGCGCATTTTTTCAATGATGGCCTCGATGCGATCAGGCTCGGCGACAAACTCGATCTGCCCGTCATTACCACTGTCCATGGCCATGATATTACCAAGCATGAAAACGCGGTCGCGCAAAGTCCGAGCAATCAGCGATTTTTCGACCGGGTTGAGCGGGTCATCGCAGTGTCGGAGTTCATGGCTAAACAGGCACTCGCGCGCGGATGCCCGGAAAGCAAGCTGCTGCAACACTACATCGGCATCGATCTGGACAAATTTACGCTGCAAAAAGACGAATCGGAACAGCCTTCATTACTATTCGTCGGCCGCCTGGTTGAGAAAAAGGGCTGCACCTACCTGCTGCAGGCAATGGAGCATCTGCAAAAACGATTCCCCGATCTCCAGTTGACGATTATGGGTGAAGGCGAGTTGAAATCGTCCCTGCAGCAAGAAGCCATAGCGCGACAATTGAACGTCCGCTTTACCGGCGCCGCGAACGCCACGCAGATTCGGCAACAGCTGGCAAGCTGCTGGTTATTTGTGGCGCCGAGCATCACCGCGACAAGTGGTGATATGGAGGGCCTTGGCATGGTGTTTCTGGAAGCCCAGGCGCTGCATACCCCGGTGGTCAGCTTTCGCAGTGGCGGCCTGGTCGAGGCAGTCGAGGAAGACAAGACAGCCTTGCTTAGCGCCGAAAAAGACGTCTCCGGGCTCACCGAAAACATTGCCAGACTGCTGGAAAACTCCACCCTGCGCCACAATATGGGTGCCGAGGGCCGCAAACGGGTCGAGGAAAACTTCGATGTGCGTAAACAATGCGCCAAACTGGAAACGATCTACGCTAAGCTAAGTTGATGTTTGCTTCGGTAATTTTTACGACCTATAACCATCCCCGCTGGCTGGAAAAGACGCTGTGGGGATTTTCGGCCCAGACTTATCGCGATTTTGAAATCATCGTGGCGGACGATGGTTCCGATCAGGAAACCCGGGACGTAGTGGAATCGATCAAATCACAAATCGATATCCCGATTCAGCACCTCTGGCAGCAGGACGATGGTTTTCAGAAATGCAGGATTTTGAACAAGGCCATCGTCGCAAGCCGCGGCGAGTACCTGATCTTTACCGATGGGGATTGCATCCCGCATCCGGATTTTGTCAAAAACCATGTCGATCTGGCCGCTGAAAATACACTATTGTCGGGCGGGTATTTCAAATTACCGCTAGAGGTTTCGCGAGCGCTTACCCGGCAGGATATTGTAAGCGGTAATTGCACTCGTCCAGGCTGGTTATTGCGGCACGGGGTGGCGTTTACGCCAAAAATCGCCAAACTCTTTTCGCACCCGGTCATCGGCGCAATACTCGACGCATTAACCATTACCCGCGCCACCTGGAACGGGCACAGTTCGTCGACCTGGAAGAAACATATCCTCGCCGTGAACGGGTTTGACGAGCGTATGCAATATGGCGGGCAGGATCGTGAGTTTGGCGAGCGCCTGATGAATATGGGCATCAAGCCACGCCAGGTACGTTATCGCTGCAGTTGCGTGCACCTGGACCATGGGCGCGGCTACGCACATCCCGAATCGATAGCCAGGAACCGGAGCATTCGCCGGCATACCAGGGAAAACCGCATCACCCGCACTGACCACGGCATCGACTCCGGGTTGGAACAGCTTGCCGAGTCATCCTGATCTATGTCCGCGCCCGAACTCAAACCGCAACAGCTGGTGCAGCTGCAAAACGCCCTGCAAGAAAAGAGACAGGTGCTTGAAGCACAATTAAAAAGCAGCGACGCGAATACCAAACCGGTAACACTCGATCAACAATCGGTCGGTCGGGTTTCACGTATCGACGCCATCCAGCAGCAACAAATGGCGCTTGCCAATCAGCAACAGTCTACCGAACTGTTAAGACGTATCGAACTCGCCTTGCAGCGCATCGACTCCGGCGAGTATGGTTCTTGTCTACAATGCGAGGAGCCGATAGCAGTCGCACGTTTGCAGGCGCAACCTTTCGCCAGCCTTTGCCTCGATTGTCAGTCAGCCCGCGAAAATAACTAGACCTTCGTTCTGGAACTTGAACGTCCAACTGGAACTGCCGAATTCAGTAAATACTTACGCTGAAATATCGTGACCTGTCTACGTACGAACTGACTCTGTTTTTCGATAGGCCGATTCAAGCTTTCTGGGACTGGCGTCATACTCGTGCATCATTTGCTCCGAGTAATTTTGCAGCCTGCTGATAAATCGATGCCAGCGGCGCTTTATTTTGCGTTGCGCGAACCAGGTTATGTTATCGAGCCAGTTTATCGCGCTGTGATTACCGAGCCCGTCGATCACCACCAGGCGAGCCTGTTGTGGCGAGATTTTCTGGAACAGAATATTGTAACGTCCCATATCGACGCTGAAGATGACCAGGTTGTCGAGCAGGTATTGCCTGAGTTCATCGAGGTAAGGCAGAAATTCGCCCAGCGGGTAGCCCTGCTCGAAATGCCACCACAGCGACCTGGAAACAGCGCCATTATAATCCGCGATCAGATCGACGACAAAACCCTCTCCCAGGTTGGTTTTCAGCTTGCCGTAATATTGCGGAATGTGCTTGAAATTCTGCATCTCGCGCCGTGCCAGGTTATTGTAGAGGATGAGTTCGCGTCGGGTTTGCGTGTCGCTCGCTCCTTTCTGGATCTTGATTACCTTGCGCGGGTCTTCGGGGTGCAGGTAGCAGGCGCGTTCCTGACCAACCCCGATCGGTTCGCTGGTAATTTGCAGTATCTGGTGATTCATCGCATCGAAAAAGATATCACGAATCGGCGCGGTTGGCTGTACCCGTTTATGGCTTTGTAATATGCTCTGCCGATGCCGTTGACCGACCAGGAAATCGAAACCTACCGCCAGGATGGACTGGTAATCCCGTCGACCTACCGGGTTCCGCAAGCGACCCTGGCGCGTATCGATGAACTCTATCAAAAGCTGCTTGAAGACAATCAGGACACCCCGGATTTTTCCGCCGACTTTATTCTCGGACCACATCTGAATGCGCATGGCAGCTACGGTGTCAAGGGTGATCCCGAATGGCTCGAGTTCGCCCGCATCCCGGAAATCCTCGACATGATCGAACAATTGATCGGCAGAGATATTGTGTTATGGGGTATGACTATTTTCGGCAAACCGGCCAGGGTCGGCAAAGCAACGCCATGGCACCAGGACGGCGATTACTACCCGATCGAACCACTGGAAACACTCACCGTCTGGGTTTCGCTCGATGGTTCCACACCTGAACAGGGATGTATGCAATTTATCCCGGGTTCGCACCGCGAACATAAGATTTATAAGCATCATTTCGAACACCGTGACGACTACACCCTGGCACAGGTTATCGACGATGGCCAGGTCGACTTGAGCCAGGCGCGCGATATAGTGCTCGAGCCCGGGCAGATTTCATTGCACGATGTTTACCTGGTACATGGTTCTGAAGCGAATCATTCAGCCAGACGCCGGATGGGACTGGTATTGCGGGTTATGCCGGCCACCAGTTTCTACAATCACGACAGCGGCAAAATCAAGGAAGACGCTGGCTCAGCCCATGGTTATTCAAACCGGGCACTGTTTTTGTTACGTGGAGAAGACCGGTCGGGGCGAAATAATTTCACGCGGGGACATGAAACAGAATGAAAACTATCGGTTTTATCGGCGTTGGAGAACTCGCGCTTTATACCATCCGGGGAGTTCGGCGCGGTGGTTATCAGGGTCCTGTCCTGCTAAGCCCGCGCAATCAGGAGAAGGCGGTGTACCTGGCAACACAACATGATTGCGAGATACAGCAGGATAACCAGTCCGTGGTCGCCAACAGCGACTACGTCGTTATCGCCACTCGTCCCGCAGATTGCCTGGAAACCCTGGCCAATCTCGAATTCAAAACGGGCCAGGTTTTGATCAGCGTGGTTGCGGGCATCGAAGTCGAGCAACTACGAACGGTGTTACCCGCAGAGCTCGAGATCGTGCGCGCGATGCCGGTCAGTAGCGCCGAGGCCGGTGCCAGCCCTACGCTAATTTATCCCGACAATGCATTCGTGCGCGAATTTTTCGATTACTGCGGTAATTCGATTGCCGTCGATAACGAGGCTTATTTTACCCAGGGCAGCGTACTCGCCTGTGTCTATTGCTGGTTTTTTTCGTTGTACGAAGAGTTGATCCAGTCGACCCGGGGACCTGCACTACCGGCAGGCTTAAGTGCAGAGCTGGTGATGGGTATGGCTAAGGGTGCGGCTGAACTCGCTCTTGCCAATAAAGATATCCCCCCGGGTGAAATAGCCAGCAACATAGCAACCGAGGGGACATTTTCCAAACTCGGCCTCGACCTGCTTGAAGAAAACGCAGCCTTCAAACCCTGGCGCGAAGCCTGCGAGTTGTTGCAAAAGCAACTAGCCGCAAGCGACTAGCTGCCTTTTTCCATCACTGCTGCTGTTTTTCAGATTTTTTCGACAGGCCTTCCATTGCACGGATGATATTGGATGAACCGAGGATCGCGGCGGCGCCTTCGAAACTCCCCGCCCCGGCACCGATTACCTGCACGGTGGGCACCTTGACGATGCGGTCGTTTTCCTTCGCCGCCTCGAGCGCCTTTTCCAGCGCGGCGAGTTGTAGCGCGGCTTCCTTACCCAGCACCAGGGCCTGGGCTTCCTGACCCTTGGCGATTTCCAGCAGTTTCAGTTTTTCACCTTCACCGAGCAAACGCAGTTGTTCCTTGGTGAATTCGGCCGCTTTTTTGCGTATTTCTGCCGCCACCAGTTCCTTCTGTTGATCGGCGGTAGCACGCTCGCGTTCCACCTTGATACGCTCACGCTGAGCATCCTGTTCTTTCTTGTAGGTAGCCTGTAACTGGATTGCCAGCTGCTCACGCAGGGTTGCCACCAATAGTTCCGGTGGGATCGCCGGTTCGCCCATGCGCACTTCCTGAATAGTTACACCCGCCTTTAAGCCTTCCGGAACGATCGCACGTTCGACTTCGGCGACTATTTCAGCGCGTTTCTCAACCAGGTCCATTACCTTGCGATCCGGATGACCACCAATGGTACGTAAAATGTCCCGAATCGCCGGGG
>JBATHL010000066.1:0-10027 GCA_049666745.1 Gammaproteobacteria bacterium | reverse complement strand
CGACGAGCGCGATACCGAGTATGCTGTTCTTGGGCTTGCGCCCGCTATCAACCGTCTTATGGTCGACGCGCCAGCGGCTGTACTGTTTTTCATAAATGGAATTAGCGTAAAAACCCTGGACCGCTTTTATCAGCAGCAGCAACACTATTCCTGTAACCAGGATCTGCAGGGCCTCGGAGCTTGCCGCGACGCCGAGTGCTTCACTTTTCTCGGCTGCATTGTTAATGTTTTCAGCCAGCTTTTCGAAGCGGCTTGGGTCTGCGCCCTCGAGCTTCGCTGCGTCTGCACGCTCGAGGAAGCCGGCCGCGCGCTCGCGTTGTTTTTCGGCGCGGTCGAAAAAGGAAGCCCCGGGATCTCCCCACCAGCCCCTGCCGATCTGTACCCAGGCGATCATTTCGAGAATCAGGAATCCCCAGAACATGCCCCAGACGCCGCGCGCGGCGGCCCAGATGGGACCGAGAATTGCGGCGGTCGGATTGAAGGTGTTCGGTAACATTCCGGTCGAGGAATGAATACGCTGAAATTTATCCGCGTAGTACTCGCCGTTATCGCCGGCAAATTCCTTGATCGATGCGTCGAGCGTGGCGTGGTCAACCTCGATATCCGAGGCGGCGACAACCGTGGTAGTCTCTTCTATGTCGTTCATTGGTCTTTACCCCCCTGAATGCCGCGCAGCAGCCTCGGTTTTGTTACCACACCGATATCACGACCATCCGAGGTAATGACCACGGGTAGATCGGTGCCAACAGCGTGGTTAATCAACTGGTCGAGATCGGCTTCTTCATCGGCCCGTGGCGCGCCGTCAAGGTCACCCTGATAACTTTCCAGCGGCTCGAGAATCGAATGCGCTTTGACCAGTTTTAACTTCGAAATGCCCTGTACGAATTCACGCACGTAGTCATCGGCCGGATTCATGACGATATCCTCAGGGGTGCCGATTTGCACGATGATGCCGTCTTTCATGATCGCGATACGGTGACCAATGCGAATTGCCTCATCGAGATCGTGCGTAATAAACAGCGTGGTTTTCTGGAGTTGTGCCACCAGCGCCTTGAACTGGTCCTGCAGTTGCATGCGGATCAGTGGATCGAGCGCGGAAAAGGGTTCGTCCATTAGCAGCACTTCTGGGTCTGAGGCCAGCGCACGCGCAATGCCGACCCGCTGCTGCATACCGCCAGATAACTCCTTCGGTAGCCTGTCCTCGTATCCGACCAGATCGACTAGTTGCAATGCATGGTCAGATACCGCCCAACGCTTGGATTTGGCGACGCCTCGAATTTCGAGAGGATAAGCGACATTGTCACGCACCGAGCGATGCGGCAACAACGCCATGTGCTGGAACACCATGCCGATATGGTTGGCACGCAGTTCCCGCAACTGGCTTTCATTGAGTTTCGATACATTACGACCCAAAACCTCGATATTGCCAGAGGACGGTTCGATTAGACGGTTGATGTGGCGAACCAGGGTCGACTTGCCCGAGCCGGACAAGCCCATGATGCAGAATATTTCGCCTCGGGGAACGTCGAAAGTCGCATCCTGAACACCGATTACGCAGCCGTAGCGTTCAAGCACCTCTGCTTTTCCAATGCCTTCGTCCTTGATCGCTTTGATGGCAGCGTCTGCCTGTTCGCCGAAAACCTTCCAGACATTGCTTATATTGACGACCGATTCAGTCGATTCAGTCATAGTTGCGCCCCCTCTATTAGCCCGCTGTTAGAACCAGCTGACGACTAGCCCGTTACCGCCATGAGGGCGGTAACGGACAGTTATTTTTTATACTGTTAGTTCGAGTATCAGTTGGTTAACCAGTTGAGTACCTGGTCTTCGTGCTTCTTGACCCAGGCAGCCGCGTAGGCAGCCGGATCTTCCTTGTCGATCACGAGCGCATAAGTCATCTCCGAGACTTCATCAGTACTGAGCTTCATATTTCTGAACAGCTTAGCCACTTCGGGATGTTTCTTTTCAACTGACTTGGCGAAATGCAGGTGGAGGTATGCGGTATCCCACGCGGTGCCAGCTGTGGAGACTGCCAGCCAGTTTGGATCGTCGGTGGGTTGTACCACTTTCCACTGCGAGGCGTCATAAGCCGGCTCTTCGAGTACCTGCATTTCGTGCAAAACGAAAACGTAATGTGGCGTATAGCAGAAACCGACCCAGGGCTTGCTGCCCTTGATGGCGTTGTCGAGGTTCGCGTAGGCGAGCGTCTCGTCACTTTCGGTCAATTCGAAGGTCTGGTCGTAGCCGTAAGACTTGGCGCGAATTTTTTCGACATTGGTGGAAGCCCAGCCGGGAGCACCGATCCAGACTTCACCCTTGCCATCACCGTCGGTGTCGAACAGAGCCGCGACGTCCGGATTGGTCAGGTCATCGATTGACTTGATACCATGCTTGTCAGCCAACGCCTTGGGTACGCACATGCCCTGGAAAGCGGGAACGCCGTTGGGATTCATCTCAACGGTGGCTTTTGCCTTGACGAAGGTATCGTGCAGGTTCTGCTGGTTCGGCATCCATACCTCGGGATGAGCGTGCATGGCGCCTGAATCCATCGCTTCGAACACGATCGGATTGGTGCCGTTTTGCAGCTCGACGTCGAGTCCGAGATTTTCTTCGATTACGACTTTGAGTATATTCGCGGTGGCCGCAACTGACGGCCAGTTAGGGACGCCGATGACAACATCGGCAGCGGTGGCAATGCTTGACATTCCCATGCTGGCAGCGACAAGCGCGCCCGTCAGGGTTTTATTGAATTTCATTTAATTACACTCCTCGGTTAAAATTATGAGTATTTTTAATGTTACATCCGTCTTTATTAACAACGGCTTTATAATGCCCGATTGGGCAACGTGTTAATTACACGAGCCCGATGTTAACTTTAAGTTTTTCATATGTAAATCGATATTGGTGTTGATAAGTTCAGCTTGAGGTTCATGGGATTTGAGTGAATAGAGGTTAATTTCGGTTGAATTTCGTTCTTTAAGGAATGTATTTGTGCAAAACTCGAGAGCATCAATCTGAATCCTGGGGATAGATATGAGCGTTCAAAAACGAAGCCCGGATTACTGGGGAATCGATAACGACTATGCTGTATTGCGTGACGTGTTGCTGGGCAGGCCCGACTATTACAGGTGGGTTGAGGCCGGCCCGCTGATCGGGCGCACCCTTAAAAACATGCATAAAACCGGTATCGAGTTCGATTTTGAACTGGCGCAACGCCAGCACCGGGAAATGGTACGCATTTACGAAGACGCCGGAGTCACCTGTCATTACCTTGAATCGGACCCGGTGCTGCATCGCAATTTCTTTGCGCGTGATTCGAGCGCTATGACCCCCTGGGGTGCGCTGATATGTCATATGCAACTCAAATGCCGTCGTGCCGATTACCATTCGGTGATCCAGTTTTACCAGCAAAACAATATCCCGATCTGGAACTATGCCACCGCGGGACACTTCGAAGGGGGTGATTTCGTTATTCTTGAACCCGGCACAGTATTGATCGGGTACTGTGGTGAGCGCTCTGAGCAGGCGGGTGCGGAACAGGTCGCCGAATTCGTGCGCCAGGAAGGCTGGGAAGTCGAAGTCGCGCCGATACCGGCGCTGTTCGTGCATATGGATGGCCTCGTCGTGCCACTCGATCATAAACTGGTCGTGACCTGCCTCGATGCGCTCGAAGGCTGGGTGATCGACTGGTTGAAAAAGAAGGGTTTCGAATTTGTCGACGTCGGTTTTGCCGAAGCCAGGGATCTCGGGGTGAACCTGGTGTCGCTTGGCAACAAACGAGTTTTATCGATGGCCGGCAGCGTCAAGCTCAACCAGGATCTGCGCGATCGCGGTTACGAAGTGTTCGCGCCGGATATGTCGATGTTTACATTGGGCGGCGGCGGAGTACATTGTCTGTGCCAGGCGCTTAAGCGCGATTCCTTTAAGGTTTAAAGATGAGTGAAACAACACAGCTACGCGTTGACGGTCAGCGTCTCTGGGACAGTATTATGGCGATCGGCGAAATTGGGCCGGGGCAGCATGGTGGCTCCTGTCGTCTCGCGCTGACCGATGCAGACCGGGATGGTCGTGACCTGTTTATCCGCTGGTGCGAGGAAATTGGCTGCAGCATTACCGTCGATGATATGGGTAATATCTTCGCGCGGCGTGACGGGCGTAATAATGATCTGGCACCGATCGTCGCCGGCAGTCATCTCGATACGCAGCCCCATGGCGGCAAGTTCGATGGTATCTACGGTGTACTGGCTGCGCTCGAAGCGTTGCGTACGCTGCACGATAATAATGTAACCACCGCAGCGCCGGTCGAGATTGTGGTCTGGACCAACGAGGAAGGTTCACGTTTCGCGCCGGCGATGATTTCATCCGGGGTCTACGCCGGCCTGTTTGAAAAGGACTACGCATGGGCGATTACCGATGCTGACGGCAAAAGCCTCGGTGACGAGCTGAAGCGCATCGGCTATATGGGTGCTGCGTCCTGTGGCAGCAATCCGATCGGCGCCTTGCTCGAGGCGCATATCGAACAGGGCCCGATTCTCGAGGCGGATAACCACCAGATCGGCGTGGTAGTCGGAGGGCAGGGTCAGCGCTGGTACGACGTGACGCTAAAAGGCCAGGACTCGCATGCCGGTTCAACCCCGATGCCCGGGCGCCGCGACGCGCTGGTTACGGCGGCGGAAATTATTGCCATGGTGCAGACCCTGGCGCTGGAATTTGCGCCCCAGGCGGTGAGCACGGTGGGCGAAATGTCGGTGATGCCGAATTCGCGCAATACGATTCCCGGCGAAGTCTTCTTCACCATCGACATTCGTAATCCTGATGAAAATGTGCTGGCGCAAATGGCTGAACAACTCGGAGCCCGGGTTGCGGCCATAGCGGAGAAACATGGTGTTGAATGCGAAATGAATGAAATCTGGGATAAGGCCCCGGTTAAATTTGATCCCGATTGCATCGCTGCGGTTGTCGAAGCCACCCGTTCGCTGGGTTACAGCAACCAGCAAATGGTATCGGGTGCCGGTCACGATGCCTGCCAGGTCTGCCTGGTGGCGCCAACTGCGATGATTTTCGTGCCCTGTGCCGGCGGACTCAGCCATAACGAGCAGGAAAGCGCCGAACCCGCGGACCTGGAGGCGGGTTGCAACGTGTTGTTGCACGCGATGTTGAAGCTCGCCAACCGGGCGAATGGTTAGAAAGACCGTTTTTCCCGCCGGCCACTGGAGCCTGCAGGTCGATATTCCTTACAGCATGGGGCTCGCCAGCGGTGATTTCATACTTCTCTGTGGCCAGGCCGATCTCGAGGGAGACGGCATAGTCTGTAATGCCAATAATCTTTTGGCCCAGTCCAGCAGGGCGATCGAGCATATTGGCAATCTGTTGCGCGAACTCGACGCCAGTCTCGAAAACCTGGTTAAACTCGTGGTTTTCTACCAGCCCGATGCCGCCATCAGCGAAACTGAATACGTTCTGGCGCTAGCGGCCATGCTCGAAACCCGCAATCGACCCGTGATCACGCTGGTGCCGGTGCCGCGCATGTTTTATCCAGGCCTGGTCGTCGAAATCGATGCTTACGGGATGAGCGGGGAATCGCTGCGACGGGTCGATATACCTGGTAACAATGGTTTTTCATCCGTTGTCAGATCTGGCGAGATGATTTTTGGTGGGGGTATCAGCGCGACTGACGAGTCCGGTACAACTGTTTCACCGCAAGATGTCGTTGCGCAAAGCCGGATCGTTCTCGACAAGCTGGTGGCACGGTTAGACAGGGTGGGGGCTGGTATTGGCGACCTGGTCAAAATCAATAACTGGTACGTTGCCGGCGGTAGTGCGCAGGAGTGGGCTGAAAGCGCACAAGTCAGGGCGGGGTTCTACCCCGAACCCGGACCCTGCGCGACCGGGATACCGGTGCATACGCTAAACCAGCCAGGCGTGATGATCCGTACCGACTTCTGGGCAATGCTGGACGCTGATGGTCAATCGATTGAAAAATCCCACTACTGGCCCGAAGGGCACTGGGACTGGCCGATCCATTTACCCTTCAAACATGGCCTGCGCTGTCGTGACCTGGTGTTTGTCGGCGGGCAGGTGTCGATGGATGCCGAGGCCAACATAATCGATCCCGGTGAGATGGAAACCCAGACCCGCACCAGCATGGACAACATCGGTAGAGTACTGGCTGGTTTCGGTCTGGACCACTCCGCAATCGTCAAGCTCAATACCTACTACCAGGGCTCTAATGGCGATGACGAATCGGGTGATGCCGATGACCTGCACGGCAATGTCACGATCCGCGGCAGCTACTTCCGCAAACCGGGTCCAGCTTCGACCGGGATTCCGTTCCGCTGTCTTGCCTACGATGGCATGGTCATCGAAATAGAAGCGATCGCGATGGCCAATGCGGATTAAACCGCTTTGAAAAACCGGTCCGGCATGACCACCAGTTTGCCGATATATTTTTTCGCGATGAAATCAGTCTGCGCCCGATGAAACTCGCTCAATGGGTAGGTCGCAAACAGGTTCGGGCATACCTTGCCGGATTCGATGTAACTCATTAGCCGCTTAAAAGCCTTCCGCGTACCCTGCGACGAGCCATGTATCTCGAGGTGCTTGAGGTATACGGTACGTAAATCGAGCTCTACCGTGGCCCCGGCGAAGGCCCCGGCGGTCGTATACCTGCCCTCCGGGCGTAGTATGTTAATCAGGTCCTTGAACAGCGGGCCGGCGACGACATCGGCGACAACGTCGATCGGTTTGCCATCTAACTGCGAACGAAGCTCGGTTATCCAGTCGCCATGATCGCGTGTAACGACAGCTACAGCGCCCAATGCGTTCACTGCGTCCGCTTTGTCGGCGCTGGTAATGGCATAGGGGATTGCGCCGCGGGCACGGCATAGCTGTATCAGGCCGCCACCGACTCCGCCCGCCGCACCGCTGATCAAAACCCGTTCCCCGGATGCAACCCGTGCCCGGTCGAGCATGTGTTCCCCGGTCAGGTAGGCACAGCAAAAGGTAGCCAGTTCGGCATCCGACAGGCTGCTGTCGATTCGATGGGCGTTGACCGACGGCACTGCGCAATACTCGGCATAGCCACCGTCGCGACCGTGGCCGATGTAATCTATATCGGCAAGGCTGTCGGTCTCGGTGTTGTAAATACTGAAGTCGACCATGACGCGCTCGCCAATACGGTCGTCGGCAACGTCCGCGCCGACGGCGACGATTTCACCAACCGTGTCGGCGCCCTGAATTCGCGGGAAGCTGAGCGTGGGTTGACCGCGACGCCAGGAAGCAACCGCGTCCGGATCTTCATCGGTGCCGTAGGCGCCCTGGCGCACCCAGACGTCGGTATTATTCATGCCGCAGGCATGGACTTCGATCAGTACCTCGTCAGCGGCGATTGCAGGAAGCGGGCAGTCCATGTATTGCAGCTGGTCGAGATCGCCGTGACCGGTGAGTACGACTGCTTTCATGCGGCTGGGTAACTGTTCCATTTCTTTCGCTAGCCGGGGTTTTTGCGTTTGGCGGATTGCTCTGCGAGCAGGCACAGGATCTCGAACATCATCGTTACCGCCACCAGGGCGGTATTACCCGATGTGTCGAAAGGTGGGGAAACTTCGACGACATCGCCACCCACTAGGTTCAACCCGCGCAGTCCGCGAATCATCCGTTGTGCGTCGTAAGTGGTAATGCCCCCGATTTCCGGGGTGCCGGTACCTGGCGCATAAACCGGGTCGAGGGCATCGACATCAAAGCTGACATAGGTTTTGCCATCACCGACCACGCGACGGGCTTCTGCGATAACCGCTTCGATACCGAGATCGTTATACTCCTCGATTTCGATGACACGAATGCCCTGATCGAGCCCCCACTCCTTGTCTTTATCGGAATAGAGTGCACCGCGGATACCTATTTGCACGGTACGTTTGGGATCGAGTAAACCCTCTTCGATGGCGCGTCGAAACGGCGTGCCGTGGGTGTACTTCGATTCTCCGAAATAACGGTCCCAGGTATCTGTATGCGCGTCGAAATGCACCATGCCAACCGGTTCGTCCTTGCACAGCGCACGCATTACCGGCAGTGAGATTAAATGATCGCCGCCCGCGGTGAGCGGCATGATTCCCCGGGCGACTACGGCCGCATAAAACTGTTCGACTCGACCCAGCGTATCTTCGATGTCAACCGGATTCACCGGGCTATCGCCGAGATCGGCACAGTTACACAGATGAAAAGGCTTGATACCGGTGGCGTGGTGCACGTTACGCGCCATCGTCGACAGGTCGCGAATCTGGCGCGGGCCATGTCGCGCCCCGGCGCGATTGGTGGTGCCGCCGTCCCAGGGCACCCCGATCAGGCCGATATCGACTTCATCGGCGTCAGCCGGAGCGACATAGGGCAGACGCATAAAGGTTGCGATGCCGGCGAAGCGTGGCAGGTCGTTGCCGGAAATCGGCAGGTAGGATTCGGGTTTGTTAGCCATGTATTCGTTTATCGCGCTAATTGTCTTAGCGGCAGTATAAATTCAAAGTCGGCGAAGCAAAGCGTTTTTATTTTAATTCCATGCCGCTGCCTGCCTGATTGACGTCAAGCCGGGTAGCACACTAAAGTTGAGTCAACCTAAGCGGAGTCAGCTGCTCGAACATACATGGATGATCTAAACGGTTTCAAACCGCCGCGCTATTTGCAAAACCCGCATCTGCAGACGATCCTGAACAGCCAGGGTCCGCGCCGGGTGCGTGCCGGGCATATACTGAAAAGTCTGGCTTCAAAATCTCTAACGCTGCAAGCGGAAGATGGTACGCGGTTGCTGGCAGAACTCGATCACGCCGTCACCAGCCGTTCGGCGCTGGTAATATTACTGCACGGCTGGGAAGGTTCGAGCCGATCATCATACCTGGTTACCACGGCCGCCCATTTGCTGGCGCAGGGATATGACGTGCTGCGGGTTAACTTGCGTGATCATGGCGACTCGCACCACCTCAACGAGGAATTGTTTAATTCGACTCGCTCTGCGGAAGTAGCCAGCGCACTGCAGAACTTTTTAAACGCTCATGCTTATGAGCATATTTTCCTGGCGGGGTTTTCGCTCGGGGCAAGCTTCGCCTTGCGCATAGCGGCGGATGCGGGTGTTGAGCTTGATCTCAATGCCGTCATAGGGGTTTGTCCGCCGACCGATCCGGCGCGTGCCATGGATGCTCTGAAGCAGGGTTTTTTTGCTTACGAGCGCTATTTCTTCAAGCGTTGGTGCGAATCCTTGCAACGTAAATTGCAATGCTTTCCGCAGCTCGATTACGCTAGCGAGCTGGCCGCTGCGAAATCGCTCGACGATCTTAACCGCAGTTTTATTCCCCGCTACACGATTTACGATGAAGTAAATGATTATTACGCGGCATATGCGCTGGTGGGGGACCGTCTGTCTGCGTTGGCGATGCCGGCATACCTGGTTGCCGCCGAGGATGATCCGATTATTCCGATCGATGATCTCAAGCGTATCGACCCGATCAAAAACTTGCATATCGAGACCTGTCGCCATGGCGGGCACTGCGGCTTTATCGAGAACCTGGCCGCGCGCAGCTGGATAGAAACGCGCATGCTGCAAATCCTGGAGCGGCACCTGGGCTGAGATATCGGGCAGGCACTGGCGGCGAGTTTTCAGGCAAGGGTGATGTAAATCATACGCAAGGCTAGCAAGGTCAGCACCCACTTGAGTATTTTTTGAAACAGCGCCTGGGGGATTCTATAGCGAATATGGGTACCCAGCAGGGCACCGCAGATCACCCCGGTGGACATGCCGAGAATGATTTCCCAGTAACTGATAAATGAAAAACCCAGCAGCGCGAACAGGACTGTTTTTATCAGGTGGGTAAAGGTCGTCATCAACGCACTCGTTACCACCAGGGCATCGCGCTGCAAGCCTTTACCGAGCAATGCCGCCTGGCCCATAGGACCGGTAGCGCCGACCAGCATGCTTAAGCCGGTTTGTATCAGGCCTATGGCAACAAACTCGCCCTTTACCGGTTTTTTGAATTGTAGTTTGGGG
>JBATHL010000065.1:0-5822 GCA_049666745.1 Gammaproteobacteria bacterium | reverse complement strand
CCATTATGCGACTCAATCTCGATGGCAGTGTGCCAGCCGACAATCCTTTTGTCGGCATCAACAATGCGCGCGATGAAATCTGGAGCTACGGCCATCGCAATCCACAGGGCTTGCTGTTCGACCGGGTTACCAACAGACTATGGTCGATCGAACATGGCCCTCGCGGGGGTGATGAGATAAACCTGATCATCAGGGGTCGTAACTATGGCTGGCCCGTCATCAGTCATGGTAAAGAATACTGGGGACCGTTATCGATTGGTGAAGGCACCAGCAAACCGGGCATGGAACAGCCGCACAAGGTTTATATTCCGTCAATCGCCCCCGGCAGTCTGATCATTTATCGCGGTAACGCGTTCCCGCAATGGCGCGGCAATTTATTTGCCGGCGCCCTTAAACTGCGTCATTTGAACCGTATCACCCTGTCTGATTCAGGCCAGGTCATCGACGAAGAGCGTATCCTCGAGGATCTGGGCGAACGTATTCGTGCGCTGGTCCAGGGACCCGAAGACTGGATTTACTTCTCGACCGACAACGGGCGCATTTTGCGTATACGGCCCGTGAAATGATCAACCAGCTGATCGAAGTAGCGGTTCAATGCCCATATTGCTGGGAAAAAATCAGCCTGTTAGTCGATACCTCGATCGAAATGCAGGAGTACGTCGAAGACTGTGAAGTCTGCTGCCGCCCGATTGATTTCTTTGTCGAAGTGGATGAACAGGGCCTCGCCAGCGTGGATGCCCGGCTGCAAGATGAATGAAAAACTGAAGCCGCTGTTATTCCTGGTATCACTGCTGACCTGGAGTTACCCTTGCGCCGCACCCCGTTGGGTCGAACATGCTTCACGGCCAGGTCCAGATATGGCCGAGATCGGACAGTCACGATTCGATCAGCTGTTTTTAGTCAGCCAGGATCAATACCGAATCCCTTATCCATTCTCCCGGCTAATAGAATTTCTCGACTCGCGTATTCAAAACAACGATCACAGCGGTGTGCGCCAGGTGTTCATTCCTTCTGGCAGGTCCTTGCAACGCGATGCACCGGCGCCTGATTATTTCAGTTTCCCACGTATGGTCATTGCCCTCGAGGGCGAACCTGTAACCACCGGCGTCGAAGCCGGACAGGTACTCGAATATCGGTTATTCATCGCACATCAGCCAAAAACCGAAACGCTTGAAGTCATCAGCTATAACGATTCAGCCGGTCGATTTGAGTTTCAGATAGTCGAAAACTATGCCGCAAACAAGGCACCGCGAGTACAGGCAGCGAACCGCGCCATGTGTTTGAGCTGTCATCAAAACGCGGCACCTATATTTTCCAGCCGCCCCTGGAGCGAGACCAGCTTCAATGTCAGGATTGCCAACAAACTGGTCGCAACCCTGCCACAGAAATACGATTCATTGATTGGAATCGTGACCAATGATGCCGGCGTCATCGATGTACTGGCTGAGCGCGCCAATTACCTTGCCGCGGCGCAATTAATCTGGCAACAGGGATGCAGTAGCAGGCTTTGTCGCGCCACCATGTTACGCGCAGTTCTGCAATACCGACTCAGTAATGAAGCGAGCTACGATTCGAGTGACAAGCGTTACCGGCAAGACTATTACGCCGAGCTGACGCGTAACTGGAAAATTCGCTGGCCGATGGGACTGGCGCTGGCAAATAGCCGCATTGTCGATCGCGATCCATTTACAGCCGCAGCGATAACCTTCGAACAGGACGCTTTGTTTCCACGGCCCGCGCATGCAACCTGGCATGCGCCCGACGCGGTGCTGGCGAGCGGCATTATTTACCGTCTCGGCGGCTTTTTCACTCGCGCCGATATCCAGCGTATCGATCGCCATCTGATCGCCCTTGGTAGTACCAGGCAATCCATGATTCGACAACATGAGGCTAGCTGCAAGCTGGCAACGGGTGACACTTCGAGTCATGTTTTAGTCTGTGGCGACAAAACCACGGCAACAAGCCTGCGGGCGGACTTCGAGATTGAAATGCGACAAGGTGAAGCGGAGTCGATACGCATAATGCATTTACGTATACCGCATGACTCCAACCTGCTACAGCCGGACATTGTCCAGCTGTCGCGGTTTCGAGGAGGACTCGAGATAGAACCCGGCAACAGCGCTACCGGGTTGTCACTCAGGCTCGCCAACGGCGATCGAGTAAAATCATTACTGCTACGCTGGGACGACTCATTAGCATCGGGCGAGGTCAGTCTCAGCCTGGAGATCGCCGCCGAGTTTCAACTGATTGATCAGGCGCTGACAGAAATCGTGGTAAACAATAAGCGCGGTATCGGTGACAGCCTGACGGATAACCTGTTCCGGCGCCGGGCAGTTATGCGCGAACTGATACAAACACTGGGCATGCAACCCCTGCACTGGCTCGAGACGGTTCGACCATCGTCCGCAGCAACGCAACCTGCTCCACCTGAACTCAGCGGAGAACTGGCCTTACTGGTACCCTACTGCGCGCATTGTCACGCCGGTGATACCGTTAACCCACCCGGATTCATGGCCGGCGATCGGCCGCAGGCGAAAATAGTGCAATGCGCTCCGCGCATCCTGGCACGGTTGAAAGCCTGGCAGGCTGATTCCAGTTTTTCGGAGTCACCGATGCCGCCCCCGGCATCGCTTGAGATCAGTGGCACGACTAGCGCTGACTGGCAGCATAGCGATCATTATCATGCGCTTGTCGCCAGTGTCGAAAAACTGGTTGCAGCCACCTCATCTGACGGTGCTTCCCAGCGCTTACCAGCCTGTCTCTCCGCTATCGACGAATAGCGAACCCGGTGATCCCCGGGATTGTATCGCAATCGTCAAGCTGCAGTTCGCTAACCCTGGCGTAATCGGGTCCGACCCGGATATGCCCGATTACCCTCGAAACTGAATCCGCTTCGCCCTGTAATAAAAACTCGACGCGACCATCATTCAGATTGCGCACGTACCCACAAACTTTTTCGGCCTGTGCATGGCGCATGACGAAATAGCGAAAGCCGACTCCCTGTACTCGACCTGAAACTAGCCCCCTGGCACTACGAACCATTTTCATTGCGCATCGATTAAGGTTTTAGGTTGGACAATGATACCTACAAGGCAGCTGCCTGACAGTAGTGATTAGCAGAGACGTTCAGGGCATCTTACGCGGGCTTTAACCTGGCCAGGATCGCGTCACCCTCAGAGTTCCAGAATTCGGCCCATTGCGCCAGCAACTGCAGGCCTTCGCGCTGTTGCTCGGCGTCGCCCGCCTCGATCCCCAGGCGATAATTCTCCACGCCCTTGATAAAGTAACGCTGGAAGTTTTTCCCCAGCCGCAGATCCAGCTGATCGAGGAATTCACGCTCTACCTCGAAGGCGAGTTTCAAGCCCTGATCGAGCAGGGCCAACGCCTGGACCAGGGCATCCTGACTCAAATCAGGGATCTGCAGTTGCTTACCGCCAGTCTCAACCTGTTGCAGCGCTTCGAGGAAAAAGTACTGCTGGCTGGTCGAGTCGCTCTTGTCGTCGGGCGAACAGGCCGCCAGCAATGCGATTAGCAGGCTGTAGACCAGTCCTCGCCGCAGAGCCGACTTCATCGTTTGCCGGCGATACGCATCCGCAGTGCGTTCAGTTTGATAAAACCCTCGGCATCCTTTTGATCATAAGCACCACGATCGTCTTCGAAAGTTACGATCGCCTCATCAAACAGACTGTTAGTCGCTGATTTACGACCAACCACGGATACCGACCCCTTGAACAGCTTGACCCGCACTTCACCGTTGACCGAAACCTGCGATGCATCAATCATTTGCTGCATCATTTTACGCTCGGGACTCCACCAGTAACCGTTGTAAATCATCTGCGCATAACGCGGCATCAATTCATCTTTCAAATGCGCAACTTCACGATCGAGCGTAATTGACTCGATGCCCCGGTGTGCCTTCAACATGATAGTGCCACCCGGTGTTTCATAGCAGCCACGTGACTTCATTCCCACGTAGCGATTCTCGACGATATCGAGGCGCCCCACTCCATGCGCACCGCCCTCCTGGTTGAGCCGGGTCAAAACCTGCGCAGGGCTCATACGCTCCCCGTCAATCGAGACGATATCGCCCTGCTCGAAACCGAGTTCCAGATAACAGGGCTCAGCGGGGGCGTTTGCGGGAGAAACTGAACGCAGCCACATATCATCGTTAGCTTCAAACCACGGATCTTCCAGTTCCCCGCCTTCGTAGGAAATATGCAACAGGTTCGCATCCATCGAGTATGGCGACCCGCCACCCTTTTTCTTTTCGATTGCTATTCCGGCCGCATCGGCATAGGCAAGCAGGTTCTCGCGTGAATTCAAATCCCATTCACGCCACGGAGCGATAACCCGGATATCAGGATTCAGCGCATAGGCGCCAAGTTCGAACCTGACCTGGTCATTACCTTTGCCGGTGGCGCCATGCGAAACCGCGTCAGCACCGGTCTCGGCGGCTATTTCAATCAGTCGCCTGGCGATTAACGGACGTGCAATCGAAGTACCGAGCAGATATTCGCCTTCGTAAACTGTGTTGGCACGAAACATCGGGTAGACGAAATCACGGACGAATTCTTCCTGCAGGTCCTCGATATAGATTTCCTTGACCCCGTACTTCTCGGACTTGGCACGCGCCGGTTCGAGTTCTTCTCCCTGGCCAATATCGGCAGTAAAGGTAACCACTTCGCATTCGTATTCATCTTCCAGCCATTTAAGTATTACCGAGGTATCGAGACCTCCTGAATAGGCCAGCACCACTTTGTTTACCGATGTCTTACTCATTTTATTCCTGCCGCAATATACCCGGAGACTCCGAGTCTGAAAAAGGCTGGCTATTGTCATTAGAATTGGCACAAAAATCCAGCATAAGCGTATAATGACTGCATCAAAACGAGGGGGAAATCATGTCAGAATCTGCATTCAGGGTGCACGCCCTTGAATTAGGCCCGATGGAAAATTTCGTTTATCTGATCGAGGATATCACCAGTCGTCGCTGCGCAGTAGTTGACCCGGCCTGGCAAGTCGATCAGATCCTGGCCACGGCTAGTCAGTATGACCTGAACATCACCGACATATTGTTAACGCACAGCCATCATGATCACATCAATGGCATCGAGGAACTACTCAATCACGCCAATGCCGAAGTGCATTTACTCAAGCCCGAGTACGAGTTCTGGCAGCACGAACTGGACAAACCCAGCTTGCATCATGGCGGCGATGAAATCGAGCTGGGTACAACGGCGATCAAGATCCTGCATACCCCCGGCCACACTCCCGGTTCAGCCTGTTATCAACTCGGCAATGAGATCATTACCGGGGATACACTGTTTGTTTACGGCTGTGGGCGTTGTGATTTGCATGGCGGTAGCCCGCAAGACATGTTCGTGACCCTGAAAAACATGAAGCAGCGACTACCACAGGATATGCTGATTCATCCGGGACACAATTATGCGGTCAAATCGACCAGTACTCTCGGCGAACAGGTCGATGGCAATCCATTCATGCATTACGAGGACAGCGAATCATTTATCCATTATCGAATGCAGGTGCATGACAAAACCCGTGACGAACCCTACGCCGCTGTGAGCAAACAGCAACTAAAAATCGCCAATCTACTTTAACCAGGTTCCCATGAATATAAAAAAATGCTTTGTGCTTGCCGGACTGATGTTCACCCTGCTACTTACCGCCTGTGCGGGACAAAAAATCCTCGAGGCGCCAGATACATTACCCGGAGACCAGTTAAAGGAGGAATACATGGTCGGCAAATGGTGCACCGACAGGGATCTCACGGGAAAAGCCAACAGGGATGCCGGGCATAGTGG
>JBATHL010000064.1:0-7644 GCA_049666745.1 Gammaproteobacteria bacterium | reverse complement strand
CCAACATGGCGATTCAAATGGTCTCCATCGGTGAAGAATCCGGTTCGCTCGATGCAATGCTGGCCAAGGTAGCTGATTTTTACGAAACTGAGGTAGATAACGCGGTTGACGCATTAACCTCACTACTGGAACCAATCATCATGGCCGTACTCGGTGTTCTGGTGGGTGGCCTGATTGTCGCCATGTACCTGCCTATCTTCAAGCTGGGATCGGTGGTGTAAGGGCAGCTGATTGTTCGATCTTTTTACTTCCTTGTTTGAACAGCAACCGGTTCTGTTCCTCGGCACCCTGTTCGTTCTCGGATCGGTTGTTGGCAGCTTCCTGAATGTTGTTATATACCGGTTACCGGTGATGATGCAGCGCGAATGGCGGCATGACTGTCTCGAGTTCCTGGAGCAGGCCAACGAAACCGAAATAGAAAAATTCAACCTGAGCGTGCCGCGCTCACGTTGTGGCAGCTGTGGGCATCAAATCACCCTCCTGGAAAACATCCCGATAATCAGTTACCTGGCACTAGGTTGCAAATGCTCGTCGTGCAGGGCGCCAATCTCGCCGCAGTATCCACTAGTGGAAGTCTTTACCGGTATTGTCTCGGTAATTATCGGCTGGCATTTCGGTGTCAGCATGCAAACCCTGGCTGCATTGTTTTTTACCTGGTGCCTGATCGCTGCAAGCGGTATCGATATCGGCCATCGACTTTTGCCTGACAGTATTACGCTACCCTTATTATGGCTGGGCATTCTACTATCACTGTTCGATGTATTCGTCAGTCTCGAAGACAGTGTTATCGGCGCGATGGCAGGCTACCTGAGTTTGTGGACAGTATTTATCCTGTTCAAAATAGTTACCGGCAAGGAAGGCATGGGGCATGGCGACTTCAAACTACTCGCGATGCTTGGTGCCTGGTTAGGATGGATGCCTTTGTTCGTCGTGATCCTGACTTCCTCCGTGGTCGGAGCGACCATCGGTATTAGCATGATATTATTAAAGCAAACCGAACGCGGCACACAAATTCCATTTGGCCCTTACCTGGCAGCAGCTGGATGGATAACGCTACTCTGGGGTTACGAGTTAATGCATTTATACACGTCCCTTTTTCGGTTTTAGTCACCGCGAATCCCATGTTTTCTGTCGGACTCACCGGGGGCATCGCAGCGGGAAAAACCACGGTGAGCAACCTGTTTGCAGCGCTTGGCGTTCCGGTAGTCGATACTGACATTATTAGTCGCAAGTTGCTCGAACCCGGTGAACTTGCTTACGACCAGGTTTGTGCTCATTTTGGTGACAGTATCACGGGACCGAACGATGAGATCGATCGGGCAAAACTGCGCAAAATCGTTTTCACAAATCCCGATGAAAAAATCTGGCTTGAAAACATGCTGCATCCACTGATCTATCAACGCAGTCACGATGCTATCCTCGAACATACCAAGGCAAGCTACGTCCTGGTGGTTATTCCGTTACTGTTCGAAACCAATTTTCAGGCCCTGGTCGACCGTATTCTGGTGGTTGATTGCCCACCTGAAGTACAGCTCGAGCGCCTGGTAAAACGTGACCATATCGATGAACCCCTTGCGCTTGAAATGCTCGCCCAGCAATTGAGCAATTCCGCAAGGCTGGCAAGGGCTCACGATATCGTCGATAACACTGCAAATACCACTGATCTGGAGTCACAGGTCGAGGCTTTACATCAACTCTACCTGCAACTATCCAGTGGTTAGTGCGGTAGATCATTACACAGTCCATCCGACATAGACATCTGCCCCCTGTTTTCGGCTATACTTTAGTCGTTTTGCATGATTTCACGAGCAATGTCAGTTAAATACGAGACTTTCGAGCAGCCTCTAAACGAGCGCATTCGCATGTGCCTTCGCGTCGAAACCCTGATGAACAGGTTTCACTATTTCGAAGCACTGAAAGGCGACTGGAGCGCCTACAGCGCCTTGCTGACTATACTCGAATTAACTTCATTGCTGGAACGCGGTGATTTAAAACAGGAATTGATGAAAGAGCTTGAACGCCAGCATGGCGCTCTCAAGGCATTGTCGAAACACCAGGGAATAGATCACTCCAAGCTGGACCTGGTTTTAAGCAAACAAAAACACTCGCTAGCCCGGATGCATCATCTCGACGGCAAGCTGGGTGAACATCTCAAACGTGTCGATTTTTTGCTTGGCATCAAACAACGCATTTCGATACCCGGAGGCTCCTGCGACTTCGATTTACCCCAACTACGCTTCTGGCTCAATCAAACGCACGAGCAGCGCCTGGCAGATTTAAAGGAATGGGCTACCCCTTATCTAGAGCTGGAAGAAGTGATCGAACTGGTGCTAACTTCTATTCGCGATAGCGCCACGGCAAAAACAGTGATTGCTGAAAACGGTTTTTATCAAAAATCACTGGATACCAAGCAATCTACCCAGTTAGTTCGTATCAGCGTCGATGCCAGTAAACTGGTGTACCCGGAAATTAGCGCCGGCAAGCATCGTTACTCGGTCAGATTTATGCAGCCAAATTCAGGGGACAGCCCCCCTACGCAGGTCAAGGAAAGCGTAGAATTTCTGTTGTCACGCTGTTCCCTTTAAGCAATATGCAGGCTAGTGTTAGCGTTGCTTTAACGCATCAAGAATCGGCAGATCAGCATCCGGAAACCGATAAGCACTTATTTGATCGCAATCTATCCAGGTCAGCGCCTGCTGCTCTCGCGGTATAACATCGCCCTGGTAGTCATCGACGATCCAGGTATCCAGCAAAATGTTCCGGTCCGGATATCGATGATAAACCTGCATAAATTGAGTTGCCGAGATGGCCCTGATATTGATTTCTTCGGCTAGTTCACGCTGTAATGCCTGTCGCGCCGACTCTTCCGCTTCGACTTTACCGCCGGGTAATTCCCAGTAGTGCTCCAGATGTTTGCCTGCCTGGCGGCGCGCGATTAGAAATTGCTGACGGTTGCCCTGCTTCCAGATTATTGCGGCAACCACATGAATATAGTCATCATCGAGCTCGCCCGGATCAACCAGCGCACGATCAACTCCGGTATTCGGCATTTATCTTGACGTAGTCGTAAGACAGGTCTGTCGTCCATATCCTGGCGCCGGCACTACCCTGGTTCAAATTAACGCGGATTGTTATTGCTTCCTCGTCCATTTCTGCCTGTCCCATTGCCTCCGTATACCCGGGATCGGGTAAGCCGTCCCTTAGCAAACAGGTAGCGCCGAGATAGAGATCTATACGTTCTATATCCAGACTATCGACCCGGGCTCGACCGATTGCTGCCAGGATTCGACCCCAGTTAGCATCTGCAGCAAACAGCGCGGTTTTAACCAGCGGTGAATGGGCGATGCAATAGGCAACTTCTTTTGCATCATGCTCACTCGAGGCCTGCTGCACTTCGATGGTGACGAACTTTGTAGCACCTTCCCCATCGCGAATAATGGCCTGTGCGAGTTGTTCGAATACTTCTCTCAACGCCGCAACAAAATCATCTTTCCGGTTGGATATACCTACGCCGCTGGCACCTGTCGCAATCAGTACGCAGGCATCATTAGTCGATGTATCACCATCTACAGTGATCGAGTTGAATGATCCTGCGACTAACTGTACCAGCAACGCCTTTAGCTCTTCCGGCTCGATGAGCGCATCGGTCGCTACATAGCTCAGCATGGTCGCCATATCCGGCTTGATCATGCCTGATCCTTTCGACATACCCGTTATCGACACCGGTTGATTGTTTATCATTAGCTGTTTACTGAACGCCTTGGGCAGCGTATCAGTGGTCATGATCCCCTCCGCGGCCTGCAACCAGTTACCGGCATGCAACGACGCAAACAGCGCCGGAACGGCCGCGGTGATTTTTTCATGGGGTAACGGTGCCGCAATCACCCCGGTCGAAAATGGCAACACTGCCGAGGAATTGACCTGCGCA
The DNA here is from genome assembly GCA_049666745.1 of Gammaproteobacteria bacterium. Lineage (GTDB taxonomy): Bacteria > Pseudomonadota > Gammaproteobacteria. Next base: position 3,716 of record JBATHL010000064.1, on the reverse strand, counting down.
ACCTGCGCAACTGCGGCACAGGTCTTATGCGCCGCATCAATGCCGTCTTTGCCGGTGCCAGCATTGGCGTTACCGGAATTTATCAGCAGGAAGCGAGTAGCCGGAATTTTTGCCAAATGCCGACGCGCAACGGTTACCGGGGCGGCACAGAAGCGATTTTGGGTAAACACCGTGGCGATACTCGATCCTTCTGCCATTTCAATCAGAACCAGATCCTTGTCAGTGCTATCTTGCTTGATGCCACTATGCGCCGCACTCAGACGAATACCTTTAACCGGGTGCAGGGCGGCTGGCGCCTTCAATCCTACGGCCATCAGCGCGAACTCTACAGTTTACCGTGACATTGCTTGAATTTTTTACCCGACCCACACCAGCAGGGTTCGTTACGACCAATCTTGGGATCTTTACGCACGAAGGGCTGATGCTCATCCCCGGATTGTTCGGCATCAAGTGGATTCTGCGCGTTGGCATGCTCCATCTTGATACTCTGATCGGGTTGATGACTTTGCTCCAATGCTTCAATCTGTTCTTCACCGCGAATTTGCACCCGGGCCAAAGCCTGCACTACTTCGTAATTAATGCCATCGAGCATATCGGTAAACATTTCAAATGATTCGCGCTTGTACTCCTGTACCGGGTTTTTTTGCGCATAACCGCGCAGACCTATTCCCTGGCGCAGATAATCCATCGCCGCCAGATGTTCTTTCCAGTGGCGATCGAGAATCATCAACGTGATTTCTTTTTCCAGTCGCACCAGTAACTCATCGCCCAGGGTATCAGCCTTGGCCTGGTAAGCCTGCTCGAAATTCTCCAGGATCCGATCATAAATGGATGCCTCGTCGATATTCCCATCATCGTCGAGCCAACTCTGGACAGGTAAATCAACGCCAAATTCGTTACTCAGCGCCTGCTCCAGGCCGGTAATATCCCATTGCTCGTCGATTGAATTGACCGGCACATGAGCGCGAAAAATTCCTTGCAGCACATCTTTGCGCATATTTGCAATCGCGTCGGTAATACTTTCACTGTGCAGCAAATCGTCACGTTGCTGATAAATAACCTTGCGTTGGTCATTGGCGACATCATCGTACTGCAACAATTGTTTGCGGATATCAAAGTTATGTGCCTCGACCTTGCGTTGAGCATTTTCTATCGCGCGACTAACCCAGGGATGCTCGATCGCTTCCCCCTCTTCCATACCCAGTTTCTGCATCAAACCGGCAACCTTTTCAGATGCAAAAATACGCATCAGGCTATCTTCCATGGAGAGGTAAAAGCGGGAAGAGCCGGGGTCCCCCTGGCGCCCCGATCGACCACGCAACTGATTGTCAATGCGACGTGATTCGTGGCGTTCGGTACCGATGATATGCAAGCCACCAGCTGTAATCACCTTGTCATGACGTTGCTGCCATTCAGCGGTCAGTTGGGCACGCGCTTCCTCCTGATCTTCAGCAATCTCCTTCAACTGAACTTCCAGATTCCCACCCAGTACAATATCCGTACCGCGTCCCGCCATATTTGTCGCGATGGTTACAGTGCCGGGAAGACCCGCATCGGCGATAATCTTGGCTTCGCGCTCATGCTGCTTGGCATTCAAAATCTGGTGCTTGATCTTCGCCTTGTCGAGCAATCCGGACAGGTACTCCGATGTTTCTACAGAGGTGGTACCCACCAACACCGGTTGTCCGCGGCCGACACAATCACGGATATCCTCGATGATTGAATCGAACTTCTCTTTAACCGTCAGGTAAATAAGGTCGCCGAGGTCTTCACGCACCATCTCCTGGTTGGTGGGAACGACGACCACCTCGAGCCCATAAATTTGCTGGAACTCAAAAGCCTCGGTATCGGCAGTACCGGTCATCCCGGCGAGTTTGTTATACAGCCTGAAGTAGTTCTGAAAGGTGATCGATGCGATGGTCTGGTTTTCATTTTGAATACTAACCCCTTCCTTCGCTTCAATCGCCTGATGTAAACCTTCAGACCAGCGTCGGCCGGGCATAGTGCGTCCGGTAAATTCATCGACGATTACAATTGCACCGTCTTGTACGAGGTACTCAACATCCCGGCTGTATAACGCATGGGCGCGGAGACCCGCGGTCAAATGATGCACCAGCATGATGTTGGCCGCATCATACAGACTCTCACCCTCGCTCAGCAGACCCGCCTCGATCATCAGCTGCTCGGCAGTATCGTGACCTGATTCGGTTAAAAAGGCCTGCTTGGCTTTTTCATCGACGCTGTAATCACCCGGGCCGTCTTCAACCTCGACCCGGACCAGACCCGGAATGATCTTGTTAATGCGGCCGTACAACTCGGAACTATCGCTGGCCTGGCCCGAAATAATCAACGGCGTGCGCGCTTCATCGATCAGGATTGAGTCGACCTCGTCAACGATCGCGTAATTCAGCTCACGCTGCGCGCGTTCTTCGAGCGAGAAACACAAATTGTCGTGCATATAGTCAAAACCGAACTGGTTGTTGGTCCCGTAGGTAATGTCGGCCTGGTAGGCTTCGCGTTTGCTATCGTAATCCATCGAACTCAATACGACGCCGACGCTTAAGCCAAGGAATTGATAGATCTGCCCCATCCAACCGGCATCGCGCTCGGCCAGGTAATCATTCACAGTAACAATATGGACGCCTTTACCGCTAAGCGCATTAAGGTAGGCTGGCAGGGTTGCGACCAGGGTCTTGCCCTCACCGGTGCGCATCTCCGTAATCTGGTTATCATGCAGTATCATGCCGCCGATCAACTGCACGTCGTAATGACGCATACCCAGGGCTCGCACCGAAGCTTCACGACATACCGCAAAGGCTTCATCAAGCAGTTGCTCGAGCGTTTCACCGTCTGCAAAGCGTTGTTTCAGCTGGTCAGTTTTCTGCCTTAACTGCTCATCATCCAGCGCCTGTAACTCGGGCTCGAATTTGTTAATTCCATGGACACGCTGCTGGAGTTTCTTGATGATTCGGTCATTACGGCTGCCGAACAGGGTTTTTATGATTTTAGACAACATCGGACGACTGCTTTAACAGATTTGGTATCAGAGGTGGAGGTTACTTGAAAAGTTTCAAGCAGGCTGGTGAAAAAAAGCGTCCCCGGTCAATTCGAAGCACGAATGAAGCGCACGGGATTTACTTGACGTCCATTTTTTAACACTTCGAAGTGCACGTGCGGACCGGTAGAACGACCCGAAGAACCGATCTCGGCAATTTGAAAGCCCTTTTCAACTGTGTCACCCACGGAAACCAGCAGGCGGGAATTATGCGCATAGCGGGTGGAATATCCATTGCCATGGGCAATTTCTATCATGTTTCCATAGTTGTAGCGTTTGCCTGAATAGGTAACCACTCCTTTGGCAACGGCGATCACCGGCCCACCGAGCTTACCTGCAAAATCTATACCCTTGTGCATTTCGCGTCGGCCTGAAAGCGGATGCGTGCGCATGCCGTAATAGGACGATAACCAGCCTTTGGTAATTGGACGACCGCTGGGTTCAACTTCTCTTTTAAGATTTTCGTCCAAAACCAGATTCTCCATCACGACTAGCTGATTTTCGCGATCTTCAAGCTTTAAACTTAGCTCATCGATAGCCCTTGATAGTTCATCGAGTTCGAAAACCCTGTTTGAATTGGTCTCCGGACCACCCAGCGCCGGGATACTGTCAAAATCGAATTCGGCTTTATCCATTCTAGCCATATGCACCAGTTTACGTC
>JBATHL010000063.1:0-1794 GCA_049666745.1 Gammaproteobacteria bacterium | reverse complement strand
AGCGCGGTGGCAGAAGGAATCTCCATGAAAATTGCCTGTCCGGGGATATCGACCTCCAGTTGTCGCACCTGGCTGATCTGAATGGCCCTGACGCCGTCGTCACCATTGAAGTTGACATGATCTCTGGATCCGGTTGTCGATTTGGTAAAAGGCGCACTGTCATTCTGATAGCCGGCAAACAAGTAGTCGCCATTGGCATCGATGGTATTCGCTAACGACAACAACTCGTTGAGTCGCTCGTCGATCTCCACCGCGATCGCATTGCGGGATACCGAATCCAGCGGCGCATTATTCGCCTGTACCGCCAACTCCCGTACGCGGATCAACAAATTGTCGTAACTGGCCAGTACGGCATCCTGTTGGCTCAGGCGCTGTTCAGCCAGGTTGATATTGGACTGGTACTGCAAATTAAGCGACACGCTTTGTTCAAGCTCGAGTACCTTTGCCGCCGCCGTCGGATCGTCAGATGGTTTACTCAGGCGCACGCCGGTAGAAATCTGCTCCTGCAGCTTTGCCAGCTTCTGCTGCTGCTGTTGAAAGGCTTCCACCCCCTGGGTATAGATCTGTCGGGTCGAAATTCTCATGCTTACCTTACGCTATCCAGCAAAGTTTCAAATATGGTCTGCGCCGTACTGATCAGGCGGGCAGACGCTTCGTAGGCCTGTTGATAACGAACCAGGTCAGCTGCTTCTTCGTCCAGATTGACCGAAACTTTAGAAGATTTCCGGTCAATCGCCTGAAACAGCATCGATTCCTGTGTATCGCGTTCCAGGTTCGCGGCCATTGCCTGGGAGCCGACAAAACCCACCAGGGAGCCGTAATCTTCCTGGTAGCTGGCGATGCCACCATCGAAAATCCCGGCATTTTGCAGGTTGGCGAGGTTCAGCGCATTGCGATTATCTCCCGTTCCACCCGGGTTGGATTCAACGCTGAACACGTCACCTGGCTGCGGCGTGCCATTCAAGCTAACCTGCCAGCCATTGGCATCGATGACCATATTGTTGCTGTAAGGAATCGCCGCACCAGCGGCGTAAGGTACTCCGCCCACGACAACGTTAACATCGGCACGCAATGTACTCGCAGGATTATCGAAAGTCAGCGTCGCGGTATTGAGCAGGTTTGGGTCGGTAACATCGGTCACTACGCCAGCACTAATATCGACGTTGCCAAGATTATTCAACGAGGCACTGCTGCGAATGGGTAGCGCCGCGGCAATCTCGGCTGGGTCGGTGGTGATGACCTGCAAGCTGTCGGAACCACTGAGCGTAGGCTTGATCGTGAATCGATCACCCGCAACTGCCGTGGCACCATTGATGGTTAGCGTCAAACCTTCGAAAACAAGCGTCGCCGGCGCGCCGTTGGCGACACTGGCACTGCTGCCACTGTCGGAGGTCAGGGTCCAGTTAGCGCCATCGAAGGATAATTGATAATCATCGGTGGTGACGGCGGTGATATCGCTAATCACGGTCGATACCGTTGGCGTACCGGTATTGGAGGTATAGGCGATTGACTGCGGGGGGCTGTAATTGAAGAAGTCCTGCCCGAGATTGCCGTTAAGGTCCATCCCATCCCGCATCTGCGCGTTAAATGTTTCGGCGATGCCAATGGCGCTGCGCCCGAGCGCGTTGCGGGCTGGATCGAGAACATTATCTCGAAAACCGAGCAAACCGCCGAGCTCACCACCGGACAGGTTGGCGCTGATGTCATAAACCGTAATCAGGCCGTTGTAGGCGATCACATCCCGCGTCGGGTCGCTAACATCGGGTTGGGTGCTTAGCGCAAAAGCCTCGACAC
>JBATHL010000062.1:0-5165 GCA_049666745.1 Gammaproteobacteria bacterium | reverse complement strand
GTGATAATGTTGTCCTCGACTTCCTTGAGACCCCCTACCGATGCGACCACCTTGGCCGCGTTTGCCGGATTTACCGCAACAATAACGCGCATATCAACCGGCACTGTCCAGCCTTCAACTCGCACGTTGATGGCCTTGTCAGCAGCATTCTTGGGTATCTTGATCACTTCCGAGACTTCCTTCTGCTGGATCTTGCCTTCATCGGATACCGTCAGGTTGACGCGACGTGCCGTATAGCCGCCCTTGTAGACCCAGGTTTGTAACCGGGTCGGAATAATCGTGGTAACAAAGGCCTTTTCATTCAGGTAATAACGTCCCGGTGGTTTCGGTTTTTCCCAGACACCGACACAGCCCTCGGGTACCAGCGGCAGCGCCACGCTCTTGTCAGCGGTACCAAATGAAATCGATGGGTCCGGGCATTCCGCCGCTGTTGTCTTGACGTTGCTGCGGATTACTGCGACATGCCCGGTGGGCACGTCAGTGGCCAGTAACTTGTTGATTCTGAACAGGTACGGATTGATACGATATTTACCAGGCTTGAGAACGTTGAACTGCGGGCCCTTCTGACCGCCGTTTTCGAGGAAGTAGGTTGCATCCAGCATTTCTTCTTCCTTACCCAATGGCCAGCGATCGGCCAGGTAAGCGTCTTCATCGATGGCACGCCCGTCGGTAGTAACCAGCAGACCATACTGGCCTTCAGGAATTTCCTGCACAGGATAATATTCGATTTCGTAGATGACCCGTACAAATGGAATCAAATGAAAACCGGGCCCAAGCACTTCGGCCTGCGGGCCTTTTTGGCCAGCGAGCGCGATAATACGCCCCGGGGGCAATTGATCACCGAGATAAATACGTTTGAGAGCGCCAATCTCGTCACCATCGATGATGATAAATGAACGCGACAGGAAACCGATAATTGCGAAAACAACCAGGGAGCCCTTGATCGCCCGGTCTATAGCCGGTCTTCCGGAGAGGCTGCGTTGCGAGATTACGGCGGCGACAATGAGAGCCGCGACTGATAAGAATACCATTAACATGACTCATCTCCTTATTGTTGTGGGTTGCTTCGATTCAGCGTTACTACTAGCTCATTCCTGCCTGAAAGCAATCAAAAGCCCCGAAAAACTTGAAGCAATTCAGTCATATATATGGGCAAACCTCGAAATTTAAATATCTCAGGCATTTCGTCAGTAACGGGAATATACTGATCGGCCGGGTCCGGAATCATGCAAAACAGACGCCTGCAACAGCTAGAATTCAATCGCTGACATGTAATTTGACCTGTTGGCGTGGCTGGTCTTTAATGGCTGCGACAAGATTAACCGGTATTCGATTATGCCCCCCAAGGACACCTGCATTTACCTCGGCCAGGCACTCGCCGACTATGGATTCAAAGACGGCCACCCATTCGGCCCGCAACGCCACGACGTGTTTCAGGCTGAGTTAATCAGGCTCGGCCTGGATAAACAGCTATCCATTCAGACGCCGGTATCGGCAAGTAGCGACCGTATCCACCTGTTTCATACCAGCGACTATATCGAAAAAGTGCGTGATTATTCGGTTAGCGGACATGGTTACCTGGATGGCGGCGACACGCCTTCGTTTGTCGGCATGTTCGAAGCGGCGAGCCATGTCGCCGGTTCGGTCACCGATGCGATCGACCGTATCATGAAGGGTGAATTTCGGCGGGCTTTCTCGCCGATCGCGGGCTTGCACCACGCGCGACGCAATATCGCGGCCGGGTTCTGCGTGTTCAACGATTGCGGCATCGCGATCGAATATCTGCGCGCACAATATGGCATCAAGCGGGTTGCTTACATCGATATCGATGCCCATCACGGCGATGGAGTATTTTACAGCTTCGAAGCTGATCCCGACCTGCTCTTCGCCGATATTCACCAGGACGGCCGCACGCTTTATCCGGGCACCGGTTTTGTCAATGAAACCGGAACCGGTCCGGCTGAAGGTACCAAGCTGAATATCCCTGTACCACCTTTCTCTACTGACGCCATTTTCCAGGAAGTATGGCCGCTGATCGAAGATTATCTGCGCGCCAATGAGCCAGAGTTCATTTTGCTGCAATGTGGCGCCGACAGCATCAAGGGCGATCCGATAACCAATATGGAATTCAGTCCGGCATCGCACGCTTACGCTGCCGCAAAACTATGCCAGATCGCAGACGATTACTGCCAGGGGCGCATGCTGGCGATGGGTGGCGGTGGTTACAATCATGAGAACATCGCCCACGGCTGGACCGCGGTAGTTAATTCGATGGTGAACAGTTAACGCCTGCGCGCGCCAGGGTTTTAGCGCCCCTTGAACAATGATCCCAGGATACCGCGCACCAACGCTCGCCCGGTGCGACCGCCCAGGCTGCGCACAACACTTTTGACAAAGGTTTCAGCGATACTTTGACGTGGTCGACCTCTCGGTTTCGGCGCCGCATGTGCGCGCTTGCGCGGAGGTTTTTTCACTGTCGCGGCCTTTGCCGCTGCCGCCGCACGTTGCGCCAGTTTTTCAAACGCGGATTCCCGATCGATCATGGTGTCATACTTTTCAGCGAAAGGGCTTTGCAGCAGAATCTCATGGATTTCCGCTTTCTTTGCAGCACCAATTCTCGACAGCGGTGGTTTGACCAATGCCCGTTTCACTATAGATGGCGCACCATTCGCCATTAACGTGGAAATAAGCGCTTCACCAACGCCCATTTCGCTGATCGCATTTTGTACCGAAAAGCTTTTATCACTGCGAAATGTCTGCGCCGCGCTCCTGACTGCTTTTTGCTCTTTCGGGGTAAACGCACGTAACGCATGCTGCACCCGATTCGCCAGTTGGGCCAACACCGAATCCGGAATATCGCCCGGACTTTGCGTAATGAAATAGACGCCGACCCCCTTGGAACGTATCAGCCGCACCACTTGTTCGATTTTATCGATTAACGCCTGCGGGGTGTTCTTGAACATCAGGTGCGCCTCATCGAAAAACACGACCAGTTTCGGTTTTTCCGGATCACCGACTTCCGGCAGGTTTTCGAACAGCTCGGACATCAACCAGAGTAACAGCGTCGAGTAGACTGCGGGTTCCTGTACCAGCTTGCTGGCTACCAGCACGTTGATGAACCCGGCGCCACTATCATCGACCTGAATCAGGTCATCAAGCTCGAGCATCGGCTCACCAAAAAACTTTTTCGCACCGCTACGTTCGAGTACCAGCAAACGTCGTTGAATGGCACCGACCGAACTGGATGAAACATTACCGTAGAGGCTGCCTAGTTCGGCAGCCGTTGCTGCGACATGCTGCAGCATCGCTCGCAGATCCTTGAGATCCAGTAACAACAGGCCATTATCATCGGCAACCGCAAAAGCAATGTTTAACACCCCTTCCTGGGTTTCGTTCAAGCCCATCAAGCGGGATAACAGTACTGGTCCCATATCAGAAATCGTCGCGCGAATCGGGTGTCCCTGTTTGCCGTACAAATCCCAGAAAACTGTCGGGCAGCCTCGCCATTGATCTAACGATTGACCCAGCGCCAGCAATCGCTCATTGATCTTTGGATGAGATTTGCCGGGCTGGCTTATCCCTGAAATATCACCCTTCACATCGGCCAGGAACACCGGCACGCCCTGCTGCGAGAAACTTTCCGCAAGCGCCTGCAATGTCACCGTCTTGCCGGTACCGGTTGCCCCGGCGATGAGACCATGCCGGTTAGCCCGTTTTAAATTCAGATGAATCGGGTAAACACCCGTTCCCCTGGACTTGTCCTGTGTTGCATAGCCCAGCACTACGTCTTTATCTGCCATTATTGTTTACTCGTATTCCATCTAATTGATTGCGGCCTGCAGCGGATGCAATCGGCCTACTCCCAGCGGACATAGGTCTCGTCGGCCACTGCCGCTTGCAGTAATTCGACCAGGGGGACGGCGCGAGTATGCAGACTGACCGCAGGCTGATCGTCGTCAGTGTCACCGGCAACTTCTACCTGTGTCGGCAGTTTATCCAGCGCCGATTTCAGATTGTCTAGCGCGGTCGGCACATCCTCTGCGTTAATCGCGCCCGGCAGCGAGCTGCCAAAAGCCATCATTTCGAGCATCTTGCGCCCTATATCGCCCAGCATCGTAATGTTTGCGTAGGCACTGGTTTTGAAGGTTATGAGCATGACATCAATCCTGATCTTTGTTGAGTACGTACTGCAAAATACCACCGGCTTCGTAGTAGGCCACTTCGTCGCGGGTATCGATACGGCACAATACTTCTACCGACAAGGTGCTGCCGTTTATATCGGTCACCGACAGATCCAGGTGCTGCCCGGGTTGCAAACCGTTTTGCATACCACTAACGGATATTTTTTCAGCGCCGGTCAACTGCAACCGCTTTCGATCGAAGCCGTCGATAAATTGCAGCGGTAAGACCCCCATGCCGATCAGGTTGGAGCGATGGATACGTTCAAAACTCTCGGCAACCACGGCCTTGACCCCGAGCAGGCGTGCTCCCTTGGCTGCCCAGTCACGGCTTGACCCGGTACCGTATTCCTTACCGGCAATCACCACCAGGGGTGTTCCAGCCTGTGAATATTTCATCGCCGCATCGTAAATGCTCATCTGTTCGCCACCCGGCATATACCGCGTAACACCCCCTTCAACCTTGGGGGTCATTTCATTACGGATACGGATATTGGCGAAGGTACCGCGCATCATCAACTCATGATTCCCGCGACGCGACCCGTATGAATTAAAACTGTTGCCATCCACCCCGTTTTCGAGCAGATACCTGCCAGCAGGACTGTCGACTGCAATTGCACCGGCGGGTGAGATATGGTCGGTGGTAATCGAATCGCCGAGCAGCGCAAGAATACGCGCCTGCATGATCGGTTTCAGTTGCTGACTGTTGTCGAGCTGGAAGTATGGCGGGTTGCGTATGTAGGTCGACGAGTCATCCCAGCTATAAGTCAACGCATCGCCAACATCGATTTCCTGCCAGTTACGATCCCCGGTGAAGACATCGGCGTACTGCTCGCTAAACATGAGTTGGTTAACCTGCATCACCGCATCTGCGATCTCCTGGTTGCTGGGCCAGATATCGCGCAGGAAAACCGGCTTGCCATCGGCTGATTCTCCGATAGCTTCAGATGTCAGATCGATGTGGGTACTGCCGGCAAGCGCATATGC
>JBATHL010000061.1:0-2168 GCA_049666745.1 Gammaproteobacteria bacterium | reverse complement strand
ACGCTGATCATCGCCGTCTCGCTGCCCGTGACCGGCGGCGACCTCGCGTTGCCGATGAACGATATCCTGCTCTGCCTGTTCTGGGGAGGATGCCTGTCGGGGTTTGTCAACTGGACGTTCATCATCGCATCGCGTCATCTCGCCACCGCCGAAGTAACCCTGCTGATGCTGATCGAGTTCGCGCTGGGGCCGGTCTGGGTATGGCTGTTCGTCGACGAGGTGCCGCACCGCTGGACGCTGATCGGCGGCAGCATCATCATCGCCTCGGTGGCGGCGCGCGCCCTCCTCGAAATAATCAACCGGTCGCGGCCCGAGCAATCGCCGGTGCAGCCGGTCTAAGCGCCCGGTTCGTAGCACGGGGTCATACTACTTCATCCAGGGACACAATATCTATTACCGGATCAGATAAGTATTTAATAAGTATTGTGTCCCTGGATTTCTGGATTTCTGAGCGGGCACTCCCCCAGGCGATCAAGAATAACCACGAGTAAGCGTCGGCGGTATCGAAACTTATTCATCCGTGTCCCTGAGATTGAACGGCTCGGTCGCGTTCTGAATCGAGCGGATGAAATCTAACGGGCCGTAACCCGATCTTTTGAAGTGGGTATAAACGCCGTTTTCGTGCAGGTTTTCTATATACACCAGAGGTATCGACTGCGTCTTGGCGTAGGCCATCAGCCGCTCGAGGGTTTGCTGCGGAATCGTCCATCCGGTCGGTGTCGCCAGGATGATCCTCCAGTTCTGGAAACGTCTGCCGGTCATGACGATAGCGCCGCAGATATCCGGACGCATGTCATCGGGTAGCTGGCTGTCCGCCTTCAACCAGTCGCATTCGAACTTTTTGCAGACCTGCGGTCGGTTCTTGTGAATGGCGCAGCCTTCATCGGTGCGATGGGCACAGGGTTTTCCCGGCGACATCTCGATATAGTTGGACGAGAGCCAGCCATCGCAACAGGCGGTACAGGGATAACAGTTTCGCGCGGGCATGGCGACATTATCGATGATGTCCATCCGTCATTAAAGGCTGGTAAAAGATTCGCCACAAAGCACCATGACTTGCGGGCAACCCGCCTTCGGTAGCGGTTTTCCTGGCGGGCGCTGCATTCTGGTAGAATACCTTTTGGCAAATGATTGAACTGGATAGCATTAGATCGATCCGCATTTTCAAGACCGGTCTAACCCCAGATACAAAAAAATCGTATTACCTGCCGTAATTACGTCAACAGTCATACAGGAGGTAGTAATCACATGAACAAGCTTCTCAAACTCAACGCAATCGCGGCGGCCGTGGCGCTGACCACAACCGTCGCTGACGCGCAAGTATTCATCAAGTTCGAAAATATCCCGGCCAGTTCCAATACGGGCGGCTACGGCGACGACGGGACCTGGTTTATTGCCGATTCCTTCTCGTTCGCTGTCGAACGGGAAATGAAGGAAAGCGGCGAAAAAGGCGGCACCGAGGACATTAACATCGGCGTCGGCGAACTGCAGGAATGCACGATCAGTAAAAGCATGGATGCAGCGTCGGCCCAACTGGCAAAATTGTCTCTCACCGGGAGTAGTCTCGGCGCCGTCCAGGTATGCCTGACCGACAATCCTGAGGGACCCACGGGGTGCTACCTGGAATACAAGCTGGAACGGGCGTTCGTCAAAAGCTGGAGCACATCGGGCGCTGGTGGCGACGACAGACCGACCGAAGAAGTCGCCTTTTATTACAACAGGATCGCCTTCGAGTATACGGAAACCGCTGACGGCACGGTAAGCTGGGACCGGAAAAAGAAACGCCCCTGGGATGAGGGCGAAAGATCACTCACTGACTCGAGATAGTATCTCCCGAAAATTCCGAGGTTGACCTGGAAACCGGGACAGATCTATTTACAACGATTAAATAAATCTGTCCCGGTTTTTATTAATTCGGATTCCAGGGATTGTGCGAGATGACGACACGAATATCGGTCGGCTTGCCATTGTTACACGGGTTGTTCATTTGCGGGCAATTCGATATCACGGCGAGCACCCTCATCTGCGCCTGCAGGCTGACGTAGTCGCCGGGTTTCGAGGCGCCGGGCACAAAGACGTTGGCGGCCATGCGGTTTCCGTCCACCGGAACATCGCAAAAAAAGTTGATGTTGGGCACGATATCTTTCCGCCCCAGGCCATGTTCGGCC
>JBATHL010000060.1:0-10479 GCA_049666745.1 Gammaproteobacteria bacterium | reverse complement strand
TTGTTACCCTCGATCCGTTAACCGCTAATCCGAACTCTACACCTCACACGCTATCGCGCGTGAGAGTCAAGTGCCGCGATAATATTTTCTACGATATTTCAGATACCGACCTGAGGGTCGAAGGGGACATGGTCTCTGCGGACAACAGTATTATCGATACCGAATTCACGACCTATTCTTTCGTCAACCCAGGCATAGCCATGGCAACGGTTGCACCGGCTTGCGGGGTGCCGGTCGAATGCGCGCCGCCTGCAGATAGTGACAGGAGTGCTGGTCGTAGCTCGGGCGCTATTGATTATCTCTGGCTGCTGCTGATGGCGGGAATAGTCGCGCTGGTTAAATGTTACCGCCGCTACGGCTTACAGTGAGCTTTTATAATCTCGTTGTAATTTAACGCGTAACTGCGCGCTTTTTGCATTAAGCGCAAATGCTCATCGCTGCGCACGACATCCGAAATACCCTCGATCAACTGGACCCCGCAGTGTTCTTCATACTTCAGCGTATCTTCTGGACTGATGCCGGGAATATTGACCGAACGGGTGGCCAGCCCCAGCAGGCGCAGGTCATTTTTCTTGACCGCCTGGTTGGCATCTGCCTGCGGATCTGCCGCGTCCAGCCATTGCAGTTTCTGCACATAGGGATCAACCGGTTGTGGCGAGGTCGCACAGGCTGCCGACAGGCCACAGAAGGCCAGGATCAATACCGGGGAGATTTTTGACAATCGCTTCAATGTAAAACCAGGTTGATAATATTGTTGTTGGTGCCCAGAAGAGGACTTGAACCTCCACGACCATAAGGTCACTAGCACCTGAAGCTAGCGCGTCTACCAATTCCGCCATCTGGGCATGGCGCAGGAATATACACCACCCGGTAGTTGCTCGGCAAATGTTTCTATATACTCCCGGTCTTGCGATGGATTACCTATGCCTAAAAAACCCCGAACTACCTCCCGAGATCCTCATTTTAAACGCGAACGCGCGAAATACGATCAACCCATAGCCAGCCGCGAGCATTTGCTCGAACTGGTTAACGCGCAACGAGTTCCCGTGTCGCAGGAGCACATCGCCGAGGCGCTCGGTTATGCTGACGACACCAGCCTGGAAGCATTACGCCGACGCCTGAATGCGATGATACGCGATGGCCAGTTGTTTCGTAATCGTCGCGGTGGCTATCTCAGTTTCGATCATATGGATCTCGAAAAGGGCTACGTACAGTCGCACCCCGATGGTTTCGGCTTCGTCACCCCGGAATCCGGCGGCAAAGACATCTTCATGCCCGCACGCCAGATGCGCACGCTAATGAATGGCGACAAGGTGGCAGTAAAGGTGACCAGCTTCGACAAGCAACGTGAACGCGCCGAGGGCGCGCTGGTGTCGGTACTCGAACGTGCGCATCAGTCCCTGGTCGGCAGATATTACCGGGAAAGCGGTATCGAGTATGTCGTGCCCGACGACAAGCGACTGGTGCAGGATGTGTTGCTCAATCGTGAAGTAGGTCATAACGCAAATCCGGGGGACATCGTACTGGTGCGGATTATCGAGTATCCATCCAACCACAGCCAGGCGATCGGCCTTATAGAGCAGGTGCTGGGGCAGGAGAATGCGCCTGGAATGGAAGTCACCATCGCCGTCAACACGCACCATATCCCGAATCAATGGAACGATGCGGTGCTGGACTCGATCCGTAACCTGAGTGATCAGGTAGCCGAGCAGGACAAGCAGGGTCGACGCGACATGCGCCAGCATGCCTTCGTCACTATCGACGGCGCCGACGCGCGCGATTTTGATGATGCCGTTTACTGTGAACCCATCGCCAACGGGTTCCGGCTTTTCGTGGCGATTGCGGACGTGGCGCATTACGTGCCAACCGACTCCGCGCTCGACCGCGAGGCACGGCTGCGCGGTACCTCGGTGTACTTCCCGGGCGAAGTCATCCCGATGTTGCCCGAAGCCCTGTCCAATGGACTGTGTTCATTAAACCCTGCAGTCGACCGCCTGTGCCTGGTCTGCAGCATGGACATCAATACGCAGGGTACGATCAAGCAGTTCGAATTTTTTGAAGCCGTCATTCATTCGCAGGCACGACTGATTTACGACGACGTCGCCACGGTTTTGTTTGCAGGCGAAAAACCGGCCAGCGGACCCATCGCAAAAGTTACCGCGGACCTGGGCAATCTCAGGCAGGTATACGAGGCTTTGGCCAGGGCGCGCAAGCGGCGGCATGCGATCGAGTTCGAAACCCGGGAAGTTTTATTTGTTTACGACCAACAGCGTAAAATTGAAGCGATCGTGCCCTATGAACGCAACCAGGCCCATCTGTTGATAGAGGAATGCATGATTGCCGCCAATATCTGTGCGGCGCGGATACTGAAAAAGCAGAAGCTGCCGACGCTCTACCGTAACCACGAGGGCGCGAATGCCGATAAGTTGCCTAACCTGCAGGAATTCCTCGCCAGCTTTGGTATTAGCCTGGGTAGCGAAAATCCGACGCCGACGGATTACGCGAGGATCGTCGCGCAGGCGCGAGAACGCCCCGAGGCAGATATGATTCAAACGGTTGTGCTGCGTTCGATGCTGCAGGCAACGTATAGCCCGGATCCGAAAATTGGCCATTTTGGCCTGGCACTGCAGGATTACGCGCATTTCACGTCGCCGATTCGACGTTACCCCGATCTGCTGGTGCATCGCGCCATCAAGCACTGGATAAAACATAACAGCGCTGCCGGATTCGACTATGACCTGGCGCAAATGACCGCGCTTGGAGAATCCTGCTCGCGTTATGAACGCCGCGCCGAGGACGCGACGCGGGATGCCGCCGACTGGCTCAAATGCGAGTTCCTGCAGAAGCATATCGGTAAGCAATATAGCGGCATTGTCGCTGCGGTCACCAATTTCGGTCTGTTCGTGCGGCTCGATGAGTTATTGATCGACGGCCTGGTACACGTGACCTCGCTGAAGCGCGATTACTATCAATTCGATCCGACCCATCACCGGCTGGTCGGTGAAAGAACCGGACGTAGCTACCAGCTTGGTGATCGACTGGAAGTCGCAGTGGTCAGGGTAGATATGGAAGAGCGCAAGATTGACTTTGACCTCGCGGGGACCGATGCCGACAAACCCGGCATAAACACAAAGCGCAGGGGTAAAAAGGACAAAACCAGGAAAAAAGGCAAAACCAGGAAAAAAGACAGGCCCAGAACCAGAACCAGATGAGTAGCAGCGTTGTTATCGGTATTCATGCGGTCTCCCGGCGTTTGCAACAGGCGCCGGAGCAGTGTATCGAACTGATTTGTGCGGATAAGCGTAATCCGCGCCTGCTGCAATTGATCGATCAGGCGCGTCAGGCCGGAATCGAGGTCCGCATTGCAGATCGTGCCCATTTGACGCAACTCAGCGGCACCAGCAAACACCAGGGTTGTCTGCTGCAAACACTGGATTCTGCGCCGCTGATGGACTTCCAGCAATGCCTGCAGGCTATCGGGCCGCAATCATTGCTGCTGGTGCTTGACGGAATACAGGATCCGCATAATCTCGGCGCGTGTTTACGTACCGCCGATGCCTGTGGTGTGGACGCGGTCATCATCCCCCGGGATCGGGCGGTCAAGGTCAACGCGACGGTGCGCAAGGTCGCCGCCGGGGGGGCCGAATCGGTACCGGTCATCGAAGTCACCAACATCACGCGCAGTCTGAAAGACCTGCAACAGGCCGGTGTATGGATTTTCGGTACCAGTGGTAACGCTGCCGACAGCCTCTATGATCATGACTTTAACGGGCCGGTGGCACTGGTCATGGGCGCCGAAGGTTCGGGTTTGCGGCGCCTGACCATGGCGTCCTGTGACCACCTGCTGAAACTGCCGATGCGCGGGCAGGTGGAGAGCCTGAACGTGTCGGTTGCGACCGGGGTCTGTCTGTATGAGATTTTACGCTCGAGAAGCGCTTGCGGCCGGGCTTAGGGTCGGTTAAAATCCGCGCTCGCTGTTCAGCTGCCCGCGTAGGCTGGCTGGCACTCCTTGCTCCACAGGGCTGATCCTGGGGGCATTATCCCACGAGGAGAACAAATGAGACATTACGAAATTGTGTTTCTGGTCCACCCTGACCAGAGCGAGCAGGTGCCCGCGATGGTAGAACGCTATCGCAGCTTGATTACCAACTCAGGTGGTGCAGTCCACCGTGAAGAGGACTGGGGTCGCCGCCAGCTTGAATTCCCGATCAAGAAAATCCACAAGGCGCACTACGCGTTGATGAATATCGAATGCAGCAATGAAGTGCTTGATGAACTCGAATCTGCATTTCGCTTCAATGATGCGGTGCTGCGGCACCTGACGCTCAGCTGCAAAGCAGCCGAGACTGAGAAATCGGCAATGATGAAGGAAGTCGAGCGTGAAGAGTCGGCGAAAGTCACCGACCGCAAACCTGCCGCAAGCTCTGAAGAAGTTGTCGCTACTGAAGAAGTTGTCGCTACTGTAGCGGCTGATGATGACGGCGCTACCGCCGCCACCGCCGAACTGGTCGCGGAAGCAGAAGTAATTGCCGAGATGGAAGTTGTCGCCGAAGCCGACGCTGCCGTTGCCGAAGAAGCCGTTGCCGAAGAAGAGGTCAATTAGTCATGTCACGTTATTTCCGACGCAAGCGTTTTTGCAAATTCACCGCCGAAGGCATCGACCAGATTGATTACAAGGATCTGGAAACCCTGAAAGAATACATCACTGAAACCGGTAAAATTGTACCTAGTCGCGTGACCGGTACCAAGGCGAGATACCAGCGTCAGCTCGCGACTGCGATCAAGCGCGCCCGCTTTCTTTCGCTGCTGCCTTATACCGATCAGCACAAGCTGAGGTAAGGCTGATGAGTGTCACGATGTTGGCACTGGCGAGATTTACCCTTAAGGGACCATACCAGGCAGCATTGGCGGTAGGTCTACTGGCGGTGCTGGCGGTGTTTATACCGCCGATGGTCTCGAGTACCGTTTTCGGAGTGCTGGTCGCTTCGCTATGCATGTTGCTGTCATGCACCCTGGTGGGTCTGATTATTTTAACCCAGGGATCGGTATCGGGACTGAAAGCGATCGGTGTATCGATACTCGGTATTACCCTGGTGGCGTGGGCTTTGATCAATGCGCCCGAACTCGGTCTGTGGACCGGGCTGGTGCAATGGTTGCCAATCATACTGCTGGCACAGACCTTGCGTACCAGCAATTCGTTGGCGCTAACCATGTTGCTCGGATTGCTGCTTGGCGTCATCGGCATTGCCGCCCAGTACCTGGTCTGGGGCGACCTCGAAGCCGAGATGATTGCGCAGACGATTCAGCGCATGGGTTCGACAGATCAGCTGGATGCACAGCTCGTGGAAAGGAATATCCAGCTGGTACGGCTGTTCGTGCTGGCGATGGTAGCCATGGCATACCTTCTGTTTATGCTGATCGTTATGATCGCCAGATGGATGCAGGCAAGCCTCGCGGAATCGGCAGGGTTTGGCCAGGAGTTCCGCAGCTTGTCGCTGGGTAAACCCGCTGCGGCAGTTGCACTGGGACTGGTGCTGCTGAGTATCTGGGTACCGCAAACCTGGTTAAGCAGCCTGGCGTTCCTGGTGGTGATCGCGTTTATGTTCCAGGGCGTGGCGGTGGTGCACAGCAAGCTGGCGCCACGTAAGCAGGCGCGGCTGTTGCTTGGACTGTTTTACGCGTTATTGCTGGTGTTCCCGCAGGCCGTGGCGTTGACGGCGATCACCGGGGTAATTGATAACTGGTTGGTTTTCAGGAAAAAGCCTGTAAAACCAAATGACGAAAATGAACTTTGATAAGAGGTAATCCGATGGAAGTCATCCTTCTGGAAAATATTGAAAACCTGGGCTCTGTGGGTGACAAGGTTAATGTTAAATCCGGTTTTGCGCGTAACTACCTGGTACCGCATGCCAAGGCCAAGGTTGCTACTGCCGCTAACGTGGCGGAGTTTGAAGCGATTCGGGCAGAACTTGAAAAAGCGGCGGCCGAGGCCCTGGCGACAGCGGAATCCCGCAAGCAGGCGATCGAAGCGCTTGGCGCTATTGAAGTCACCGCAAAGGTCGGTTCTGAAGGCAAGCTGTTCGGATCGATCGGGGTTGCAGATGTCTGCGACGCGATTGAAGCCAATGGTCAAACGGTAGAGAAAAGTGAAATTCGCATGCCTGAAGGGGCCTTGCGCAGCGTCGGCGAGCATATCGTCGATATTCATCTTTATACCGATGTAGACACCCAGGTCACGGTTAATATCATCGGCGAAGAATAAATAATCGTCGATGGTTATTTTTTGAGGGAAGGCTGCTGCATTAGCAGCCTTTTTCTTTTCTGCGGCGGTAAAAAAGGTTTATCATTACCGACCCATGCCGATCTTCCAGAAGCCGCAATATGTCTGAAATAACCTCCCGCGTTGCTGAATTGAGCCAACGCGTCGATGACCTCAAGGTCCCACCCCACTCGATGGAGGCGGAACAGTCGGTTATCGGGGGGTTAATGCTGGATAACAAGTCCTGGGATGATATTGCGGATATCATCAACGAGCAGGATTTCTATCGCCACGACCACTGCCTGATTTTGAGGGCAATAAACGCCCTTGCTGGAGACGACAAACCCTATGATGTCGTCACCGTATCGGAATGGCTGGGTTCCAGGGGTGAACTCGAAACCATCGGCGGCCTCGCTTATCTCAGTATTCTCGCCAACGACACGCCGACCGCGGTTAACGTCAAGGCCTATGCCAATATCGTTCGTGAATACTCTATTCTGCGCAGCCTGATCCAGATTGGTAACGAAATCTCAGCCAGTGCATACAATGCCGATGGCCGTCCGAGCAAGGAATTGCTCGATGAGGCGGAACGCAAGGTGTTCATGATTGCCGAGCAGAGCGCCGGCAGCCGCGAGGGATTCGAAGCGATCAACGACCTGCTCGGACGTGCCGTCAAGCGGGTCGAGGAAATGTATCGTAGCAAGGAATCGATTACCGGCATTGCCACCGGTTTCAACCTGTTTGACGATAAAACTTCCGGGCTGCAGCGGTCCGACCTGGTGATCGTCGCCGGGCGTCCGTCGATGGGCAAGACCAGCTTCGCGATGAATATCGCGGAAAATGCCGCCCTGAATAGTGAAAAAGCGGTAGCAGTGTTCAGCATGGAAATGCCGGGTGAGCAGCTGGCGTTGCGCATGATGTCGTCCCTGGGGCGTATCGATTCGCATAATTTGCGTACTGGTAAACTGGATGACCACGACTGGCCGCGCCTGATTTCCTCGGTCAACATGCTCTCCAAGGCGAAGCTGTTTATCGACGATACCCCGGCGCTGACACCAACCGAGCTACGCGCGCGCACGCGCCGCTTAAAACGTGAACATGGGCTCGATATGGTGATTATCGACTACCTGCAGCTGATGCAGGTAGCGGGCACTACCGAGAACAGGGCAACCGAAATATCGGAGATTTCACGTTCCCTGAAGGCACTGGCCAAGGAGCTGAACGTACCGGTGGTGGCGCTTTCGCAGTTAAATCGTAGCGTCGAGAGTCGGCCTGACAAACGGCCGGTAATGTCCGATCTGCGTGAATCAGGCAGTATCGAGCAGGATGCGGATGTCATCCTGTTCATTTATCGGGATGAAGTGTACAACCCTGAAAGTGCCGACAAGGGCGTGGCCGAGCTGCTGATTCGTAAACAGCGTAACGGGCCCATCGGCATGGTTAAACTGGCCTTTCTGGGACAGTACACCCGCTTCGAGAATCTCGCCTTCGATCAATATGGGGGCGAGTTTGAATAGTCATGGGGCGAACCGGCGTTCTCGCGCAATCATCGATCTGGCGGCACTAAAAAGCAATTACCGCTATTTAAAACAACAGTCTGGTGACAACCGTTTGATCGCGGTGGTCAAGGCCGATGCCTATGGCCATGGTGCGGTTCCGGTCGCGCGCGCGTTGCCTGATGCCGATGCTTTCGCGGTCGCGGCGGTGGGCGAGGCAGTCGCGTTACGCGAGGCCGGGATCAGACAAAAAATTCTCGTCCTGGGCGGGTTTATCCGTGCCGACGAATTGCAGACCTGTATCGATCACGCGATCGACCCGGTGCTGCATCATCGATTTCATCTTGATTGTTTGCGCGACCACCCGAACCTGCACGACCTTGAGGTCTGGCTGAAAATCGATTCGGGCATGGGCAGGCTGGGGTTTCCACCACAAGACGCGCCGCAGATTATCGAT
The DNA here is from genome assembly GCA_049666745.1 of Gammaproteobacteria bacterium. GTDB lineage: Bacteria > Pseudomonadota > Gammaproteobacteria. The sequence goes on along the minus strand of JBATHL010000060.1, from coordinate 2,267 downwards.
TTCCTGACAGGACTCGATAGCCTGGGCAGCCTGCGCATGATGACCCATCTCGCCAGAGCCGACGATGTCGATAATGCCTTCACCGATACGCAACTGGAGCAGGTCAGGTCCATGCACCTCGATGAGTATGAATGGGGCATTGCCAATTCCGCGGGAGTGCTCGGTTGGCCCGCAACCCATCATCTGTGGGCGAGGGCGGGCATTGCGCTCTATGGCGCAGATCCGTTATCGGATTACAGGACAGCGCAACGCGAGCTGAAACCCGTGATGACGATGAAGTCGTCGGTCATAGCGGTCAACCCGCATCGCAAGGGCGATTTAATCGGATATGCCAATACCTATACCTGTCCACAGGATATGATTATTGCCGTGGTTGCGACCGGTTATGCCGATGGTTACCCGCGGCATAAGATCGATACCGCGCAGGTCGAAATCCACGGGCGGCTGTGCGATGTCGTCGGCAGGGTGTCGATGGATATGATCACGGTCGATGTCAGTCAGCTGGACGAGGTAAAGCTGGATGACGAAGTCACGCTATTCGGGGCTTCGCCGCAGGTCAACCACGTCGCCGAATGTGCGCAGACCATAGCCTACGAGATCCTGTGCAATGTCGGCGCCCACGTGAGTCGGGAATACGTTGGGTAAGTCTTATTTGTGATTGTCATCCCGCGGCTCGACCGCTACTTTTAGTCATTCCCGCTATTTCCCACGAGTCATTCCCGCTATTTCTCCCGAGTCAGTCCCGCGAAAGCGGGAATCTCGCAAAGGCGCCAGGCGCCGGGATCCGCAGTTGCAGGTATAACGACTTGATAATTTACGCTGGCAAAGTGAAGTAAATATCCGTAGAATCGCGCCTTCAAAATTATGCGCCTGTAGCTCAGCTGGATAGAGTACTCGGCTACGAACCGAGCGGTCGGGAGTTCGAATCTCTCCAGGCGCGCCATCTTTAAACCCTTGTAGGTCAGTGACTTGCAAGGGTTTTTTAATGTTACTCCTAAGCTGTTATTTTCCCAGGTGTAGCCAATAATGTACCATTTACCCCTTTGAGGCCGCTGATATTGCCGGCATAGCACGCCAAGTGCTCTGGTGCTAAATGGGCGTAACGCTGCACCATACGGATATCTGACCAGCCGCCAAGCTCTTGCAACACGTGTATCGGCGTGCCGTTTTGAATATGCCAACTGGCCCAGGTATGACGCAAATCGTGCCAGCGGAAGTCTTCGATACCCACCCGCGTCAAGCCTTTCCTGAATGCCCTGGTATTCGCCTTGGCGATTGGTTTACCAAAATAGGTAAAGACGTAACGTTTGTGTTTCCCCGATTGCTGCCTTAACACCACGACTGCCTCGTTGTTGAGGGGAATCCCCATGGCCCGACCTGACTTCGACTGATCGGCGTGAATCCAGGCCACGCGCCGTTCCAGATCGACTTGCGACCATTCAAGACCGGTAACATTCGATTCACGCAGACCCGTTGCCAGACTAAACCGACACATGGCCTCCAGATGCTTCGGTAACACCCTGCACAAGACTTCGGCCTCATCCGGGGTGATCCAGCGTATCCGGCGTTTCGGCTCCTTCAGCATGCGCACATAAGGCGCTCTGTCGAGCCATTCCCACTCTCTCACACACTTGTTCAAGATGGCACGGATCACTTCCATCATTCGATTCACCGTGCCAGGTTGAACCCCTGTGGCGAGCTTGTCGGCGATAATCTGCTCCAGTAGCTTGCGGTCGATCTGATCCAGATAGAGCTCACCCAGGTAGCGATCGGCAAAGTTCAGATAAAGTTTATCCGTTGCCAATGTGCTCTTGTGGGCTGACTCCCTGAACCATTGAACCACCGCCTGTTTCCAGAAATACCGAGGCTTATCACCGAGCTTGTACACTCGCCAACCCTCGCCCTTGAGCCGATCCTCGAACTCTTGAGCGAGCTTTTTATCTACCGTTTGAGTAGATTGCTGTACTCTTTGTCCATCCGGCGCGGTGAAACGGCACCAGTAGAACTTCGAGTTTGATCGCTTGTATAACATAAGGATTCTCCCATACGTTGTACTTGCGACCTTGATCGCGGACTAGCGTACTGGGAACGAATGTGGGTGACAAGGTCCTCTTTGATGAAAACCCATTGCTTGCCGATTTTGGCACCGGGGATTTCTCCCGATTTAGCTTTTTCTCTGAGCGTCTGCCAGTGCATTTTCAGGTAGCCAGCCGCCTGTTTGAGGTCGAGGGTTTCCACCGCTTAATCGATGCCCTGGTGCTCTGGAG
>JBATHL010000059.1:0-9051 GCA_049666745.1 Gammaproteobacteria bacterium | reverse complement strand
ATCGTGATCCCGATACGGTTTTACTACAAGTCCAGGACGATTGATTACGAGTGGCGTTGGTGGTGGATACTTCCAACCATCGTCTGCATGCCCACGGCCATTTTCGCAACCATCACTACCTGGCCATCAAAGATCGAACGTCTCTCCGGATGGAACTTTTACTTTAGCCAGGCACAGGAGACCAAGGAACTTTACATCGCTTTTTTCATTTTGCTTTTTATTATTTCATTAGCCAGGCGTTACCCCCTTTCCCAAAGGACTTTCCCCGGATTCAACACTGACAACAACGTTTGAACTTTTTACCACTGCCGCAGGGGCAGGCTTCGTTTCTGCCCGGACTCCAGGGCTGGAAGGTTGGCAACAACATGTCACCGCTGGTATATAACCAACGTCCCTGCTGCTTCACAAAGCGACTGTTTTCGTGCACCGCGTCTACCTTTCCCGCTACCAGCAGACGCGCTTCGAATTCAACGGTAGCCTGATCTTCCTGTTGCTGGAAATCAATCACCTCCAGGCCAATCCACCTGATACCATCGTCCAGGATCAAATCCCTCGGTCGGTGTTCGCTGTGCCAGGTTTGCTCCAGGTAGTCACGGTCATGTATCACGTAAGCACTGTAACGTGAACGCATCAGCTGCTCAGCGTTTTCAGGGAGCATCTGATGTGATATAAATCGAGCGCAGCACTGGTCGAAATTCCGGCCGGAATGACAAGGACAGTTCATAAACAGCTACCAAAAGGATTACTATATCACCATGTCTCAAGCACTCGATATCCTGCGCCGTCACTTCGGTTACGACCAATTCCGCCTGCAACAACAGCAGATCATTGAAACCCTGATTAATGGCGGCGATGCCCTGGTGCTAATGCCGACCGGTGGCGGCAAATCACTTTGTTACCAGATACCCGCGATGGTGCGTGACGGTGTCGCCATCGTCATCTCTCCACTCATCGCGTTGATGCAGGACCAGGTTGACGCGCTGGCGCAAAACGGCATCAGTGCCGCATTTTTGAATTCATCGCAGAGCCCGGAACAGCAGCAACAGGTAACACGGCAACTACTCAACAATGAGATAGAGATGCTCTATGTCGCGCCCGAACGGGCGCTCACCGATGGGTTTCTGCGACTACTGGAACAATGCAACATCGCCCTGTTTGCCATCGATGAGGCGCATTGCGTATCCCAATGGGGACACGACTTCAGGCGCGATTACCAGAGCCTGTATCGCTTGCACGACCTGTTCCCACAGATACCGCGCATCGCACTGACCGCAACCGCCGATAAACGCACCCGCCAGGAAATCGAGCAACAGCTGCGCTTGCAGGATGCAGCGAAATTCGTGCATAGCTTTGACCGCCCCAACATTTTTTACCGGATATCTGAAGGCAGTAATAACCGCCAAAGGCTGTGGATTTTTCTGCGTGAGAATCACGCCGCCGATAGCGGTATCGTGTATTGCCTGTCGCGCAAACAGGTCGAAAGTACGGCCGCCTGGCTGTGTGACAAGGGACGGGACGCACTGCCCTATCATGCCGGTCTCGATAACGCGACGCGGGCCAGGCATCAACGCCATTTCTTACAGCAGGAAAACGTGATTATCGTCGCTACCATTGCTTTCGGTATGGGTATCGACAAGCCGGATGTGCGCTTTGTCGCGCATCTCAACCTGCCCAAGAATATAGAGTCCTACTACCAGGAGACGGGCCGTGCCGGTCGTGACGGCCTGCCCGCCAATGCGTGGCTGGCCTATGGTTTACAGGACATCATAATGCTGCGCCAGATGATGCAGCAGAGCGATTCAGACGAACAATACAAGCGCGTGCTGCATAACAAGATGGAGGCAATGCTGGGATTATGCGAACAAACCCAGTGTCGTCGTCAGACCCTGCTCAACTATTTTGGTGAATCTCTGGCCGAACCCTGTGGACACTGCGATAACTGCATCGAGCCGCCACAAACCTGGGATGCCACCGAGGCTTCACGCATGGCCCTGTCCTGTGTCATCCGCACCGGCCAGCGCTTTGGCGTCAACTATGTAATCGATGTGCTGATGGGCAAGGAGCAGGAACGTATTCTGCAAAACAACCATCATCAACTCAGTACTTTCGGCATTGGCAATCTCGATGCCGCCGAATGGCGCAGCCTGTTCCGACAACTCATTGCGCTGGGCTACCTGGTCAGCGACGTCGACAGTTATGGCGCATTGAAACTGCATCCCGACAGCAAGCCACTGCTGAAGGGAGAACAGACTCTGTATTTGCGCAAGTTTGAGCGCGAAGTAAAGGCCACCACCACCGGCAGAAAAGATAAAAAGACAACGGTTCGCGTTGCTGATACTCCGTTGTTTGACGCGTTACGCGATCACCGCAAGCAACTGGCGGACGAACAGGGAGTGCCGCCCTATGTCATCCTGCACGATAAAACCCTGCACGAACTGTGCAGGCAACGACCGGCAACCAGTGCACAGCTGGCCACCATTATCGGTATCGGCGCGCGTAAGCTCGAGCTTTATGGCCGGGACCTGATCGACATCATTTCACAACACCCGCTGGAAAAAACGCTCGATAACACGCTTAGCGATACCATCAATGAAACGCTTAAACTGCATACCAGCGGGCTTGAGCCCGATGCGATCGCGACTCAGCGTGAACTCAGCCTGACCTCCATATACAGCCATTTAAGCAGCGCCATATCGGCCGATGTGCTTGCGCTTGACGAAGTCATCAAAATAGATCGCGCCCAGTTAGATGAAATCGTTTACAGCATCGAAATGGTACATAGCGAAGGTGACTTCAAGCTGCGTAAAGTTTACGAGTCACTCGATCGCCGCTACGACTACAACATACTCAATTGCGTGAATGCCAGTCTAAGCCTGTGAAAAAGCGCGGGCAGACCTGGATCTGCCCCCAATGGCTACTAGTAGATATCGTGCTGGGTATTGTAAACCGTGAATTTTCCGGTCGGCGTCACCAGGCGTTCGTCCTTGATAACGTGTTTGAGCTTACGCGTCTTGTCGTCGACCACGACAATAGCGGATACCTGGTCCTTGCCATTCCACACCGAAAACCAGACCTCGTCACCCGCCTTGTTATATTCAGGCTGCACGACACGCCGGGGACCCTCGCTGATACCCGCCCACTCGGCAATTGGTATGCGCTCAAAACCCTTGTCCATGTGCTTGATGTCGAACACGGCGATCGACTGGGAGATGTTGGGATCCGGGTTTAGCGGGGTATCCACCCACAGGTTATTCGACTCAGGGTGGGTCTTGAGGAAAAGTGACCCTCCTCCCTGGCCAGTCAGGGTCCGCACCACCTGCCATGCCTTGTCGCTTTTCACATCGGTGTTGATCAGCGAAATCGTTGCATCGCCAAGGTGACTGGTTGCCCATACGGGGCCGTTTTGTGGATCGATGAAGTTGGCACCCCTGCCCGGATGAGGGATACTGCCGACCTCGACCAGCTTGACCAGTCTGCGATCTTTAGAATCGATCACCGCGATCTTGTTCGACTTGTTGGCTGCCGACATGAAATAGCGGTGACTGCTTTCCCAACCTCCATCGTGTAGAAACAGCGCCGCATCAATCGTGGTGATCTTGAGATTATTGAAATCGCTGTAGTCAACCAGCTTCACCTTGCCGGTTTCCTTAACATTGACGATGAACTCCGGATGTTCGTGGGACGCTACGATAGCGGCGACACGTGGCTCGGGGTGATACTCGAGCGTATCGACCGTCTGACCCCGGGTTGATACGATTTTTAGTGGTTTGAGGGTATCTCCATCCATGACCACGAATTGCGGCGGCCAGTATGCCCCGCCTATCGCATACTTGTCCTCGTAGCCTTTGTACTTGGAGGTTTCAACCGAGCGTGCCTCCAGACCAATCTTGATTTCGGCCACGGTATCCGGCATCTTCATCCACAAATCGATGAGATTGATGCGGGCGTCTCTGCCCACCACGTAGAGATATCGCCCTGAGGCGGACATCCGCGAGATATGCACCGCGTAACCGGTCTGGATAACGTTGATAAATTCTTTCGTACCGCCATCGATTAAAGCGATCTCTCCGGCGTCCCGAAGGGTGACCGAGACGATGTCTTCGATGTTGTAGTCATTCTCTTTTTTAGTGGGCCTTTGCGCCGGTGGCACGCGCACCGTCCAGGTACCCTCCATTTCCTTCAAGCCCCACTCGGGTGGCGTAGGGGCCTCGATTTGCAGGTACTTTGCCATCAGGGTGATATCCGGATCACTCAACAATCCCGAAGTGCCCCAGTTTGGCATTCCCGCCGGTGAGCCATACTTGATAAAGGTTTCCAGGTATTTAGTACCCAATTTACGCGTGATATCGACGGTCAGAGGCTTGCCGGTAGCCCCCTTTCTGAGCACCCCGTGGCAGCCTGCACAACGTTGAAAGTAAATACCCCGGGCCCGCGCCGAGTCGGCCTCCGAAAGCTGTATGACATCTACACCGGGACCTTCACTCGCGGTTGCCGGAACTCCGGAAGCCGCCCCCTGGTACATCGCTTCCACCGCAGCCACGATCTGTTTCGCCACCGCTGTGATTTCTTCCCTTTCGCCACCGCTGGCTATCGGCTCCTGCTGGCTACTGCCAAGGCTTGCAAAAAAAGCCGCCACGTTGCGCACATCCTCATCGCTCAATGACTGCACCATCGGGGACATGATGGGGTCTTTGCGCAGGCCGGTGCGAAACGCGTCCAGCTGCTTGGCCAGGTAGTCTTCACTCTGGCCAGCCAGGTTGGGATAGTTGGGATTCTGGCTGATGCCATCCGGGCCATGACAGCTGAAACAGGTGGCCGCTCTTTGCTGACCCGCTTCAATATCGGCAGCCCAGGCAGACGGGGTGAGTAATACGATACCAAGGGTATAAAGTACCCACTTCGACACGTTCATGACCTCCTCCAGTTTCGCTTAGGACGCTTCGGCACTGGGGAATGATGACAAGCTTGTGTCAGCTCTAGTTATCGACTCCACAATGAATTGCTGAATCAATACTCGGTTGTATTACTCGCAGCCGGCTCTCGATCAGTAGTTCGTGTCGAAATGTACGGTGTAGTAACACTCAACCGTACTCCCATAACGGGAAACGCAACTTGACTTTAGTCAAATGAGGCAAATTTGCCGGATTGACGATAACAGGATGTTGAACTGGTATCCGTCGTGACTCCGGGATGGTAGCTTACCTGAAAGTAAAACGATCACCGGAAATCGAGGCGTCAGCAGAATCAGGTAAACTGTCCCCCGAATACGCAAACAGGCGGAACCAGGCGCCGGGAGAAAGCCACAATGAATCAGGATAAGAAAAACGGTACCGACCCCCGACCACCGGTCTGGGTCGGGCATGTCGCCATGTACAGCGGCCGTGTGGCCGAGTCCAGCCAGTTTATGCAGCGGATCGGCATGCGCCTGGTTGCGGGTGGCGATGAATTCGCGGTACTTGAAATGCGTGGCGGTACACACCTGGTATTGACATCAGATGCCGAATCGAAGCTCTTGAATGGCAGTTTCGACCTGATGGTTGAAGATCTCGACGCCACCCATGAGCATTTTACCGAGCTGGGTCTGAAACCCGGTGAAATCGAGCGTGGTCAGATTCATGATTGCTTCGAACTGCGCGAACCCGGTGGTACGATGATTACCTTCAATTCAAGCCACGTCAGTGACTTACCAGTCTGAGCGCAGACCGGGGATCGATTTACTGGTCGATCCCAGTCGTCTTTAAAAATCAACAAACTGTCGGCGCACCCTGGATTCGAGCAGGGGTATCGCCTGTGTCAGTACGAGTTCCTTGAAATGTGTGGTTTCCTGGTGCGCCTCCAGCCCGCTGACATCGTGATACATTTCGTAGATAAAGAACTCCCGCGGATTATCCGGATCAACGTGGGTCGTATAGGCTACCACGCCTTCTTCCTGTCGTGACATTTCTCCCATTTTGGCCAGAATTTCGTGCACTTCCTGCTCATTACCCGGTTTTGCGGTCCAGGTAACCGCCAATACAAATGCCATGCTGCTTTCCTCCGTTATTTGTACTTGTATTATCTTATCAAAGGATCAGTATCGAGTGATCAGTGATTCCTGCTGCTCGAAATTTCGGGACTGTATTTTCAACACCGGCCGCTATGCGCCAGCCAGCAGAAGATTGCTACTCAGAAGTTCGTCAATCAGGTTATGCAGATCACTTTCGATGGCACTCCGCTCGAGATCCGGAAAGGCAGTAAGCAGCAGATTTGTCATCTCATCTGCAGTCATCGGTTCGGCCAGTAGCGACCAAATAGCAGTTCCGATCGGGTTGAGATAATGAATAGCGGCACCCTGCCCATCGGCGAGAAACACCTGGTCCTCGATCTGGACAATACTGATATCCGGTTTACGCAAGTAGTGTCCCGGCAATAAATGTTCGATGGTGCCGATTTGGCTATCCGCTGCGGTTTTAGCGTAATTCCCGTTCCCGGATTGTGTCGCCCAGTCACTAAAATTTTCTTGCAGCAGTCTGACGGCATCTTCAGCCCTGTCGTAACGCAAACGAAATCGTTGTGAACTGGCAACCAGTTTACTAAGAACGCCAAGAATCCTGGGGGCTTCAGTTTCACGCGCAAAATTCTGCCAAATCACCTGGCGCAGAACCTCGGCTTCTGAAACAGTCTCTATAAACGGACTGGCGTCTTCCTCCCGTTCCAGCAACACGAACGCGCCCACTGGTAACTGGCATCCCCTCGGTGCAAGCAGGTCATTTTCAAGATCGAGATAAAGATACTGTTCGCCCTGCAGCCGATTATGTTTATTGATGAAATCACGCGTTTGGAGATCCAGGTTATCGGGTAACGGTAAGCGCAAGCGCGGTGCGAATCCAGGTGCAATGCCTGCGGCGTCGAGCAGGCTAATGGGTAGTACGTCATCACCAAATAGCCGAACACCCGATGCAGCCAGACAGGCTGAGAGCACACTCTTGCCTGCCCTGTAGTTGCTCGGAAACAGTACCAGTTTCCCGGCAAACTCGGCAGCGGCACCGTGCAGGCAAAGTAGCTCCCTGTCTTCATGGACATAGGCGCGCATGAGCTCGGCAACCAGCAAACAGATGGCAGCATCCTCGTTCTTGCGATACACCGGCTTTTCCAGCCAATCGCTTTCGAGGACATAATGATCGTCTTCCAGTCTAAGGCTGAGAACCGGGGAGCAATGTTCAGCTGGCACCTCGGTAATCAGCCAACCAGGAAATATCAGTGGAAAACAGTTGGACAAATGCCTGCAATTGATCAACTCGACCGAGTTTGACATATCGTTAAAGATTAAATACTGGTTGTCTTTAAGCATTGCAGGTCTTCCAGCGGATCATCTGGATTCAAACCTGTAGCATAAGCGATTCACACCGGTTGTAAAAACAACCGGTGTGAATTAAGGCAGGACAATGATGTGCCGTTAACGGATCAGGTTTCCCTGTTTATGGAAACATTGTTTGAGCTGCTACTTGAACTACCGCCGTCTCCTGAACTACCGTCTGGGTCATCGCCATTTCCTGAGCTACCACTTGAGCCAGCGCCATCGCCGTTGCCTGAACTACCGCTTGAGCCAGCACCATTTCCTGAACTGCCGCTCGAGCCAGCACCGTCGCCTCTACCCTGACCGCCTGAGCCATTGCCCGAGCCACCACCTGAGCCGCCGCCATTGCCGGAACCACCGCCTTTGCCGCCGCCACCTGAGCCGCCGCCATTACCACCGCCACCTGAGCCGCCACCTGAGCCGCCGCCACCCGAGCCGCCACTACCAGCGTGTGCTGACCGGCTCAGTGTCATAAGCACAGGCGCAGCATAAGCAACCGTAGCCACCAAACCAAGGCGGGACAATGCCCTGCGGCGCTCAGTATCAATTACATCTTCTGCAGAAACTTTGGGGGTCTTATCATCTAGCATAACTATTCACCTGGTTGTAAATAAAATTTATTGGGATTTTATTCCCATATATCTATTCTAACCAATTCTCCCAAAATATCAATAGCCAACGACTTACTTACTTTCGTTGGCCTTTTCTGACCCTGGTACTGATCGAGTCCCAATGCACCGATCCCAGGCATAGCCATAACTGGCTTCGGTAACTTGAGCGACTACTTTGTGCAAGCTTCGAAATAAATTCAGTAAAAATTACCCATAAACATTTTTTTGTAGTGATTAAATTGATTAATCACCCAAGGAAAAAATTTGATTTGTTATTCTGATTAGCATCATTAGCATACACGCGTTGAAGTTAAAGATACTGGAGCTACCATGTTCGACACCAACCCTTTCCACGATTTGCTAGGTTTCCTGACACCTGCCGCCATGCAGATGTATGTTGTTCTCATGCTCCTGGCCGTGGTCGCCGGTACCATAATCGATGTGATTCACAAAAAGAGCGCTCAGTACTTCTTCGAAAACGCACAGAAAGCTGAGAAATCTGCGAAACGTACCTTAAGTGGCGGTGAAAAAGCCTCATTGGCTATTTCCACCCTCACTAATGAGGTACTGACTTCGTCCGAGTTTTGCAATCCGCATCGTCGCATGTCGCACCTGTTGACGATGTATGGTTTTATTATTTTCGTCGTCACCACGGCGACATTGATTTTCGCTTACCCGACGCCTGCTGAAGCCACTCCCGGGATGCTCGTGGCGCTGTGGCATCTCGGTGCCCTGATGGTCTGTGTCGGCGGCTACTGGTTCTGGTTCTTCATCCGCGTCGATTTGAATTCCGAGGGCAATCCCTGGTATCGCCTTGTGCGTGCCGACCTGTTCGTCCTGTCGCTGCTTGCCACTACTACATTCGCGCTACTCTGGTCATTCGGGCAACCGTATGTTGGCTGGGGCACACTGTTCTTCGGGCTGTTTATTCTATCCAGCACCGTGCTGTTCTGTGGCGTACTCTGGTCGAAATTCGCGCACATGTTCTTCAAGCCGGCGGCCGCTTACCAGAAAAAACTTACCAAGGCAGATGGTTCGCAGGAGAATCTGCCCGATGTGGGCGAGCTGACGGATCCCGCTGTTCAGGCCAAGTATCCGGATATC
>JBATHL010000058.1:0-2457 GCA_049666745.1 Gammaproteobacteria bacterium | reverse complement strand
CCCAAGCAGCGGGCCTTCTACTATGCGCGTGTTCTCGAGATCCCGACACCCCGTTGGACCGCCTATGACGCTAAGTACTTCAACGTAAAGATGTCCGACGAGGTGCCCATGACCACCCAGGAGCGTGCCTACACGAGCCCGATCTGGTATACGCCGTAAGAAAGAGGACGGCTTTTTGGATCACTGGGCCAAATGGCCAGTGATCCTTTCTTTTGTTTGCTAATATCCTGAGATGAACTTTATGAGAAGACTGATTCGTGAACCATTGGTTCATTTCCTGCTCATCGGTGCGGTGCTGTTCATCGCCTACGGGCTGACCCAGGAACCGGACACCAACGCAGCCAATCGAATCGTCGTCGATGCCGGCCAGGTCGAACAGTTGGTGGCGCAATTCGAGCGCACCTGGATTCGCCCGCCAACCCGACAGGAACTCGATGCCCTGGTTGAAAATCATGTCCGCGCAGAGGTGTATTACCGCGAGGCCCTGGCAATGGGCCTCGATCAAAACGATCCCATGGTGCGGCAACGCATGCGTATGAAACTCGAGTTTATTCTCGAAGACCTTACATTGGACGATAATCCCACGGATGATGCCCTGAACGAATTTCTCACGAAGAATCCGGACCGGTTTCGGCAGGAGCCGAAACTTTCATTCACCCAGCTGTACGTCAGCCCCGATGATCGCGCGGAGATCGAGGCGGATGCCGAGCGTATTCTTGCGCAGCTGAAGGCCGGAGCAGACCCACAATCGCTTGGTGATGTAAGCATGTTGGGCTATGAATACCGGGATTTGACGCCTGCTGAGATCGCCCGGACTTTTGGCGACGTTTTCGCAAAGCAAATTGCGGAGCTCCAGCCTTCGGACTGGCAGGGTCCCTATTACTCAGGTCTGGGTGGGCACCTGGTGAAGGTAACGGCGCGCGTTGACGGACGTATGCCGGCACTCGACGAAATCCGCCCTGAAGTACAGCGTGAGTGGCTGGCCGCGCAGCGCGATGAGCTGAAGGACCTGGCCTACGGCAAGTTGCGCGAGGCTTACGATGTCATTGTCGAACTTCCCGGCGTGGCTGGCGCGATACCGGCAGTGGACTGATGAAGAGCTTGTTAGTCGCATTCCTGCTGCTGATCCCGGCTTTGTTTGCTGGTGAGGCCATTGCCCATGAATCCCAGCCAGGTCTGCTTGAGCTGAAGCAGCTTGGCCCGGCACGATACGAAGTTATCTGGCGAGCGCCGATCTACTACGGCAAACCCCATCCGGCATCGTTATCGCTTCCAGCCACCTGGACAGCCGTATCCAAACCGACCGTGCGGCAGTTGGCGGATTCGGCGCTGCATCGGCAGGTCGTGGACGTTGACGGCGGCACGATCAACGGCAGTGTCATTCGTTTTCCCGGACTCGAAGGAACAATCACCGATGTGTTTGTGCGCGTGACTCGTCTGGATGGCAGCGAGGCGAGCCTGGTTGTACGACCCACAAAACCGGTCGCTGTGCTGCGTGGTGAGCGATCCTGGTTAGAGTCATCCGCCGAGTACATGATGCTCGGTTTCAATCACATCCTGATGGGTATCGATCATTTGTTATTTGTATTGGGGTTGCTGATCATCGTTAAGGGTCGACGTATGTTGATCAAGACGGTCACGGCGTTTACGGTTGCGCACAGTATTACACTGGCAATCGCGACACTTGGCTATGCCAGCATACCCGCGCCGCCACTCAACGCGGCGATCGCGCTTTCCATCCTGTTTCTTGGGCCCGAGATCGCGCGTGTATGGCGTGGGGAGACCAGTTTCACGATTCGCCATCCGTGGGTCGTGGCCTTCGGCTTCGGGCTGCTACACGGCTTCGGTTTCGCAAGTGGTCTCTCGACCGTGGGTATGCCGAAAGCAGAGATCCCGCTGGCCTTGCTGATGTTTAATATCGGCGTGGAGATCGGTCAGTTGTTGTTTGTGCTGCTGATGCTCCTGACCTACAGGGCGCTGAAAATACTGGCGTTCCACTGGCCGCGCTGGGTCGAGTTCATGCCCGGCTACGTGATTGGATCGCTGGGTGCTTTCTGGACCATCCAACGTGCTGTGATGATGTTCTGACACTATGAAATATAAAGACTCAACAAGTTACTGCCAGGTATTTTTTGCGTGCGCCATTGCGGTGTCGATCGCGATGCTGTTGCCTCAAGTGGCATTGGCTCACATCGAGTCAGGTGAGGCTGGCGGCTTCCTGAGCGGTCTCTCACACCCGGTCTCGGGACTCGATCACATTATTGCGATGGTGGCGGGGGGCTTGTGGGGCGCACAACTGGGCATGCCAGCGATCTGGGTGCGACCAGTGGCGTTTCCGATGATGATGGCCTTCGGTGGCATGCTGGGTCTGATCGGCATGCCGTTGCCCGGTGTCGAAGTGGGCATCGCCACATCCGCCGTCGTGCTCGGCGCGCTGATACTGGGCGAAGTGCGAGT
>JBATHL010000057.1:0-1585 GCA_049666745.1 Gammaproteobacteria bacterium | reverse complement strand
GTGGCGATCAACCTGGTCAAGGAAGGCTCGGTCCAGGCCTGTATCAGCGCCGGTAATACAGGTGCATTGATGGCTACCAGCAAGTTTGTACTGAAAACTATCCGTGGCATTAGCCGACCTGCGATTTGTACCATACTGCCTGGCATAAAAGGTCATACTCATATGCTCGACCTGGGTGCCAACCTGGAATGTACGCCTCAGAACCTGGCCGAGTTTGCGTTGATGGGATCGGTGCTGGCACAGTCGGTTGAGGGCATCGAAAGCCCCACCATCGGCTTACTCAACATCGGCTCCGAAGAAGTAAAGGGCAGCGATTCAGTAAAACAGGCCAGTCAATTAATCGCCGCAAGCAGATTGAATTATTATGGCTTTGTCGAAGGTGATGATATTTACAAGGGCACCGTTAACGTGATTGTAACCGACGGTTTTGTGGGCAACGTATCATTAAAAACCGGCGAAGGACTGGCGGCCCTGGTCAATCACGTCCTACGTAATGAATTTAAGCGTAACTGGCTAACCAAACTGGCGGCGATAGTCGCTTTACCTGTACTCAATTCCCTGCGCCGCAAACTGGACCCGCGCCGTTACAATGGCGCCAGCTTGTTAGGACTGAATGGAATCGTTATAAAAAGTCACGGTAGCGCCGACACCAGTTCATTTTTAAACGCCATCAAGATTGCCGCTATCGAGATCGAGAACGATGTTCCACAGCGCATCTCGAGCGCTATAGAGATTCATTTCAGCCAGGCCGAGGAAGCAGTGACATGATCTATGCTCGCATAACTGGCACCGGTGGTTACCTGCCTGAAAATGTCGTCACCAACAAGGACCTGGAGAAAATTGTTGAAACCTCCGATCAGTGGATCCGGGAACGCACAGGTATCGAACAGCGCCATATTGCGGGCGACAACGAAACCACGGTTGACCTGGCTGAAAAAGCATCGCGAATGGCGATAGAAGCTGCTGGAATTGACCCGTCCGAAATAGATTTGATTGTGCTTGCAACCTCTACACCAGACAAGATATTTCCCAGCTCGGCCTGTATTTTACAGGCACGGCTGGATATTCACGGCTGTCCCGCTTTCGATATCCAGGCGGTCTGTACAGGGTTTGTCTACGCCTTAACCGTTGCCGAAAAATTCATCAAAACCGGCAGTGCAAAAAAAGCGCTGGTTGTTGGCGCCGAAGTTTTTTCTCGAATTCTTAACTGGAAAGACCGTAAAACCTGTGTATTGTTCGGCGATGGTGCGGGTGCCGTAATCCTGGAAGCCAGCAAGGAAACAGGAATTCTGTCCACCCATATTCATGCCGACGGGCAATATGAAGACCTGCTGTTGGTACCCCATGGCATCGCCGATGGATTTGAAGAAGTAAAAAAGGGCAAGGCCTACGTGGAGATGCGCGGCAACGAAGTTTTTAAGATGGCGGTCAATACCCTGGGACGCATCGTTGACGAAACTCTGGCAGCCAATCGCATGATGAAATCCGACATCGACTGGCTGGTGCCGCATCAGGCGAACACACGAATTATTTTGGCAACTGCCAAGAAGCTGAAAATGTCGATGGACCAGGTTGTGGTTACAGT
>JBATHL010000056.1:0-7591 GCA_049666745.1 Gammaproteobacteria bacterium | reverse complement strand
GCATCGATGCTCGAGTACTCGATCGCATCCGCGATCTGCATATAGGAATCCGGATCCGCCTTGGGATAGTCATCACGATCGAGCTTGTCCGGGTAACCGCAACACATGTGCACCGTGCGCTGCACCTTTTGCGGGCAACCATGAAACGCCCGTTCGAGATTCTCGAAACCGTAATCAAGCGCGGCATCGGGCTTGCGCGCGAACAGCGGTTCATCGATCTGGATATGCACACAACCGGCATCGGCCAGCGCCAGCACTTCGACATTCAAGGCCTCGGCAATATCACGCCCGAGCGTTTTGGGGTCGTTATAAAATGCATCGTGGTTGGTATCCGAAATCGTCATCGGCCCAGGCATAGTGATCTTGACCGCGCGCTTGCAATTGGCCTGCGCACGTTGCCAGTCCGCCACCAGGAACTGATCGCGTATCGAGACCGGGCCATTAATGGTCGGCAGCGCAGCCTCGTAAGTACCTCCGCGAACCTCCTTGCGAGTCAGGTGCACAAAGTCGAAACCGAGCAGGTGCCGGCAATGATAATGGATGTAGTTTTCACGCGATATCTCGCCATCGGTCGGGATATCGATACCGCATTCGATTTGATCGTCGATCGCCTGCGCCACACCCCTGGCGATAATATCCTGCGCGTCAGGTCCAAGATCAGCCAGCGCCTTTTCCCACAGCGCGGTCGGATCAGCGGTATCCGGTCCATCGGGATGGTTGAACCAGTACGGCAGCTTGACGAAGTCGGGTTTGGGATAAGCACCGATACAGGTAGTTTTAATTGCCATTGGAAAGCCGCTCCTTAACTTTTAGTCGGGTTGCACTGCTGCTCGGAGTTACCGGCTTCAAAACCGGCTTCACGTCAGCCCGTATCTTACCAATAAGCGCATTGGATGCATAAGGTCCGCAATCCCCGAAGGAGCACCTTGCCGAAGTTGAAGGCTTGCGGGCAATGCCAACGGTTGCGTTGGTCGGCATCGATAAGCCGTATTTTCCCGCGCCCTCAGCCTGCCCCATCCCATCCCGGCTCAGCTTTTGGCGCAATCTGCCGATGAATTTGGCATCCAGGCACGGCGAGATTTCGCCCGCTCTGAACTTTCACGCGGATCATGCGCAGCTAGCGGTGCTCCGATTAACCGGCAGAGACCCGATCACCACCAATTGATTATCAGCTCATGAATTGTTGCCAACTTAAAAAGCCGACCTTGTTGCAGGCCTATGGCTGACTATAAATCAGCGGATTTACAGATCTGGTTGAAATTATTATGCCAGATGCTGCCCGGCTTTAGCCAGGCAGTTTTGCTAACTGATTCCTGCGAGCAAACCGATTCGATGATTCGCTGGCCGGCCAGTTGCGAGCTGCATGACGATCTGATTTCGACAGCCAGCCTGGCCACCGCGCAGAACAAAAGCGTGACCACGACGCTGTCGTCAGGCCGGGCGAACGACTCGGCTGCCGATATGATCATCGCCTTACCTTTGACCCGAACCGACAATTTCAAAGGTACCCTCGCGATGCTGGTTAATATAAAACCGTCGCAGCAATCGGTCGTGATGCAGATTCTGCACTGGGGCGAAGACTGGCTGGGGCTGCTTGCCGGCCGCCAACAGCCGGCAAGCCCGGTACCCGACGAACCCGCAGGCGACCGGACCGGGGGGCTATTACAAGGCGGCCGCTCACGCTGGATTGTCCTGGGGATAGTGCTGCTGCTGGGGGTCATGACGTTTACCAGCGGTACTTATCGAGTGACGGCTTCCGCCAATCTCGAGGGTAAAATCCAGCGTGCCATCGTGGCTCCTTTCGACGGCTATATCGCGACCGCCCATGCCCGCGCAGGTGAAACCGTCGCCGCGGGCGAAGTGATTGCGGCGCTCGATACCGAGGAATTGCTGCTGCAGCAACAGCGATATGCCGCCGAAAAGAACGAATACATGCGTCAGTACCGCAAGGCGTTGGCGACACGCGATCAAACCCAGGCGCATATCTTCAAGTCACAGGTAAGCCAGGCCGAAGCGCAACTCGACCTGGTCGAGAAAAAAATCGAACGCGCGGCACTGGTGTCGACGCTTGACGGCGTCATTATTTCGGGCGACCTGAGTCGCTCGCTGGGCGCGCCGGTGGCTACCGGCGACGTCCTGTTCGAAGTCGCCCCGCTCGATGAATACCGCCTGATCATCCTGGTCGATGAAAAACAGGTGGCGGATGTCGTCGAAGGCCTGACCGGAGGCTTGACGCTCAAGGCGCTGCCCGGCACAGCACTACCGTTTGTCGTGCACAAGGTTTCCCCCGTGTTCCAGGAAGAGGTGGACGGCATCGCTTATCGTGTCGAAGCGCGACTGGTCGAGCATCCCGCGGCATTGCGGCCAGGCATGGAGGGCGTTGCCAAAATCGATGTCGATCAGCGCAGCCTGATATGGATTTACCTGCACGAACTGTTCGACCTGATGCGCTTGTGGGCCTGGCGATGGCTGCCCTGAGTTCGGAAGCTGAACTAACGCAGGTCGAGGAAGCCTGGCAAAGCATTGCCGGCCTGAAGCTTCGTCCCCGCCCTGCAGTGCAATTTTACCAGCACCATTATCGCGGCCAGCCGTGGCTCATCATCGCCGACGAGCAAAATGAAAGTTATTTTCGCTGCAGCAACGATGCCGGACATTTCCTCGAGTTACTGGATGGCTCGACCAGCGTGCAACAGGCGCTGGATGAAACCCGGCAAGCGCAGGCCTCGAGTTTGCAGCAGCAGGATATCGTGATGTTAGTGGCAAACCTGAAATCCGCCGGGCTGCTGCAGGACGATATCGCCGCCAATGACGACAGCAGCCAGGCAGCGCCGCAGCCAAAACCGAATCGCTGGCTCAGCCCTTTTGCCATCAAGTTCCCCCTGTTTGACCCGGACCGCCTGCTGCAGAAAACCGCGGCCTTGTACCGGCCGTTATTCAGTCCTGCCGCGCTGGCTATCTGGACTGTAATGGTTGTGCTGGGGTTGGCAACCGCCTTGCTGAACTGGCAGGCGCTCGCCGACCACAGTGCGGCCAGGTTTGCGGATCCGCGCAACCTGCTGTGGTACTGGTTGCTGTATCCCCTGGTCAAGGGCCTGCATGAATTCGGCCATGCCTGCGCGACCCGGCGCTGGGGCGGCCCGGTGCATGAAATGGGAATCATGCTGCTGGTTTTCTTCCCGGTGCCCTATGTCGACAGTTCCGCGGCGCATCGCTTCGCTTCAAAGCAGCAGCGCATCACCGTTTGTGCCGCCGGCATCATGGTCGAAGTTATGCTGGCGTCGCTCGCTTTGCTGGTCTGGGCCAACACGGAGCAGGGCCTGCTGCACGACCTGGCTTTCGATGTCGTCGTCATCGGCGGCGTATCGACGCTGTTGTTCAACGCAAACCCGTTGCTACGCTTCGACGGCTATTACCTGCTCGGCGAACTGATCGAAATTCCGAATCTCGGAACCCGTTCCGATCAATACCTCGCCTACCTGTTCAAACACCACGTGCTAGGCTTGCCCGGTATACGTTCCCCGGTGACCGGCGCGGGCGAGGTAAAGTGGCTGCTAACCTACGGTATCCTTTCACGCATATACCGCGTCCTGATCACCCTTGTTATCGCGCTATGGGCGGCGGGTAAATTTCTAATAGTCGGCGTGCTACTGGCCATGTGGGCGGTGGCCGGCCAGATTTTTTACCCCCTGGTGCGCAATATTTCGCGCCTGATTCCACTGGTTTTAAGCGCAAAGCGGATGCCCCGCCTGCTGGCAGTGCTGTCGCTGGTTGCGGCATTGATACTTGCCGGCCTGACCATTCCAGTCGGGCACAGCACCTACTCCGAAGGCGTCGTAAGCCTGCCCGAAAACGCCTTAATTCGCGCCGGTGCCGATGGCATCGTAACCCGCGTCCAGACCCCGGATGGCGCCCCGGTCGCACGCGGAGAGGTGATCTTGCAGCTGGAAAACCTGGAACTGGAAGCAAAACGCGACGGATTGCTGGCGCGCCTCGAGGAAATGCGCACCAGGCAACAGCAGTTTTTTCTTCAGGATAGATCCGAGGCCGACATCCTCAAAGTTAAAGTTTCGGCGATCGAGGCCGATATCAGAGATGTAGAGGAACAACTGAAAAGCCTCAAGGTCGTCAGTGCAGCCGATGGATTGGTGTCATTGCCGACGGCAAATGATTTGCCAGGCAGGTACATAAGCCGGGGTGACGTCATAGGTTACGTTGCCGGTCCGGGCCAGGCCAGCGCGCTGGTCGTCATCCCGCAACTCGATATAGATACGGTCAGGCGAGATATGCAAGCGATAGAAGTGAGACTGAGCAGTCGACCCACCGAAACTTTGAACGCGGCGTTCTTGCGCGAGCTGCCGCAGGGTACGGATCGCTTGCCCAACCGGATGCTGGGCTCCGCCGGCCAGGTGGTTGTGGATACCAGGGATGCCAGCGGCATGCAGCTGCTGGCGAACATATTCCTGGTGGAGATAACCTTACCCCTGCGGATGTCAGGGAACTACCTGGGGCAACGTATTTACGTGCGCTTTGTTCATCAGAGCGAATCCCTGGGCAACAGGCTGCTGCGCAGACTCGACCAGTTCATGCTGCAGGCGCCTTTTGTGTAGCGATGTGAAGATGAAGATGGGATTTGGAAGATTCTTTTGAGATTTGACCTGATTTGATCTTTTAACAGTTTTTTTGCGAGGTTTGCTTTAGCAAGACCAGTAAATGTTATGAATACCCTGATCACCAGGTCCTTATTCCTGATCGGCATTTATGCCTTGAGTCAGCAGCTGTCGGCGAATGCCGCGACAACCGAATACAGCGCGATGCCCGCAGTGGATTGCGTTATCAATCCTTACCGTGTGGTCGATATCGCCAGCCCCGTCGCCGGCGTCATCGAAAAACTCTACGTCGAACGCAGTCAGCAGGTAGCCGCGGGCCAGGTGGTTGCACAGCTGGAGGCGAGTGTCGAACGCGCCAATGTCGACCTGGCCAGGTATCGTGCCGGCATCCAGTCTGAAATCGGGCTGGGCAAGGTCAATATCAACTTCGATCAGCTGCGCAAGAAACGCGTCGACAGCCTGCTCGAAAAACAGAATATCTCGCTCGAGAATGCCGACCAGATCGAACGCGAAGTGCAGCTCTCCAAATGGAAGCTCAGGCAGGCCAAAGAACTCTCCGATATCCGTAATCTGGAACTGCGCAAAGCCGAAGAGCAACTGCGGCAGAAGTCGATTCCGGCGCCCTTCGATGGTTTCGTGCTGGATACCTTCAAGTACCGCGGCGAGTATGTCGAGGATCAGCCTATTCTGCGCCTGGCGCAACTCGACCCGTTGGTGATCGAGGCCATCGTGCCGATGGAAAACTTTGGCGCGATCCAGGCCGGCATGCAGGCCGAGATACTGCCCGAGGTTCTGTTCAAGGATAAGCTGCAGGCCGAGGTGATAGCCGTCGACCGCATCGGCGATACCGCGAGCAATACCTTCGGCGTCAAGCTGAGAATGCCCAATCCTGAGAACCGAATTCCGGCGGGGCTCAAATGTGTGGTGAAGTTCCTCGAAATGGCGAGCAAGCCGCCCACCAACAAGACTGACGATCAGGCCGCCGCAAAAAGCCCGGATAACCTGATCACGAGAACGACCGAACCAGCCGCGCAACAGGCCAGTCTTGCGTTAGTATCCAGCGCTAACGCGATGACACCGGTCGCAGCACCGATGGACCCTGTCGAGGGAAATGTCAGCGCTCCGGTTAGCGATATCGCCGCGGCAAATGTCGAGCTTCATGCCGATACAAAAGCGGAAATTGCGGCAGTACCTGCTGGCGAAGAAATTATTCAATCCGCGTTATCTACGCAAACGCCAAGCAGCTACATGGTGCTGATCGAACAGCCGGCGGCCGAGGATGAAACCCAGGACCTCGTCGACCGGCTAGACGCCGTCGGCGTCAGCGATTTCCTGGTGTTCCGCAGCGGCGCCAACAAAGGATTCATTTCTCTGGGCGTATTCAGCACCCGGGCCAACGCGACAAATCGGCAACAGGATCTCGACCAGCTTGGTTTCACGACTCTTACCGTCGAAAGATACGACTAGGCCAGTGACTGCCATGGCTTCCGATCGCGTTAATCAGATTAGTTCGAGCTGGCCCGATGGGGCCGTTTTGCGTTTGGCCATTTGCCATCCGCAATTGACTACTGCCGCACGATGCCTGGATATCGAGAGATCAGCGTCGTCGAAAACAGAATTCGCTGACGAGTAAAAAATCGAGATGTCGAAATTAAAATCTAAACTTCGCCACGGCACTTCATCGGATACGGACACGGCCTGCGTTTATTTCGAGCGCATGGAACCCAGGATCCTGTTCTCGGCGGACGCGCTTGCCGGGCTGGTTTCAGCCGATCCCTTCGCCGACAACGACAGCGCCAATGCCGGCATGAATGTCAGCGCAAGCGCCAGTTACCTGGTGGAACTTTATACGCCCGACGACTCCAGCACCGACAGTCTTGCGCCAACCGACACCGAGCGGGCTTTGCAGTTCGATGCGTTGCGTGCAGCCTTCGATGCCGAGGATTCGGCCAACCAGTCGGCAGACTCGCTCGACTCCCTCGGGACACTGCTGGACGGCGCCGAATCCAGCGAGGAAAGCCGCCAGGAGATCATATTCGTCGATGCCGCCACGCCGGATTACCAGCAACTGCTCGCCGGACTCAATACCGACACGCCCGGTACCGATTACCAGATTTTCATCCTCCAGTCCGACCGTGACGGCATCGAGCAGATCAGCGAAATTCTCGGCAGTTTCGATGCAGTCGATGCGATACACCTGGTGAGTCATGGCGACGAGACCGGCCTGCAACTCGGCAACGGCTGGCTCAGTGGAGAATCACTGGTAGAGTACCAGGAGCTCCTCAGCGCATGGTCGAATGCTCTGGACGAAGATGCCGACCTGCTGATTTACGGCTGTAACCTGGCCGGCAACATTGGCGGTCAACAACTCATCGACAACCTGGCCGAACTCACCGGCGCTGATGTCGCGGCGAGCGATGACTTCACGGGCGCGGTCACGCTCGGCGGTGACTGGCAGCTCGAATACACGGTGGGTGACATAGAAAGCTCTATTGCTATCAACACCACGGCGCAGCAAACCTGGTCGAACGTACTCGCGACCTTCACCGTTACCACAACCAACGATGTGATTAATGCGGTCGACGGCCTGACTTCATTACGCGAAGCCATCATCGATGCCAACAGCTTCGCGGGAGCGGACGAAATTATCCTGGGGCCTGGCACCTACACCCTGACACTGGGAAGCGCTGGTGAAGACTCCGCTAACGAGGGCGATCTCGATATTCTCAGCAATATCACGATCACCGGTGCCGATTCGGCCACCACCATCATCGATGCCGGCGGCATCGTCGGCGGCGACCGGGTATTTGATCTCGATCTGGGCGCCTCTCTTGCGATGTCCGATGTCACGGTACAGGGCGGTGATGCCAATACCGGCGGTAATGGTGGCCGTGGAGGCGGTTTTTATATCGCTACTGGCGGTTTATTAACACTCGACAACGTCGTCGTGCAGAATAACCTGTCGTCGGGGGAGGGTGCCGGAA
>JBATHL010000055.1:0-4040 GCA_049666745.1 Gammaproteobacteria bacterium | reverse complement strand
GTGCTGCGACCGCGATCAGTAAACTATCCTGCTGGCGCATCGATTCAGGCAAGGGATGCTCCTGGAACAGCGTGGCATTGGCCAGCAGGAATTGCCAGGTGACAACCGCCAGTGCTGCCAGGGTGCTAAGCCAGGGATAATAAATTCGAGCAGGTTTCATTTGTTCTTGTTGCCGGGCGGCTTCCACAAGTAAGCCCCTTCATCGCCGAAGGTGACGATTCCCTGGCCCTGGTTACATAGCTCACTGAAGCTGGCCGTCCCGACCTCAACCGCATCGAAAGCCCGTCGCAGTGTCTTGATATGCTGGCGGTAACTGGCATAGGAAAACTTTTCAGGATCCATGTCGAGCCGTTCCGCAATCTGTCCTGCAGTCAGCGGCCTGGGCGACGATTCCATCAGCTCACGCAACAGTTTTCTCGGCGTCGGTGCCAGGGGTCGCTTGGCGTTACTCGGATTCATCAGGCGCTGACCCTTCCAGTAGACATTCCAGGTATTCAAATCGATGGTCAGCTCGCCGCTGGAAATTATATTTAACGTGGATGATAAATCAGTATCGATCGATGCCTGCCTGAGTACCGCCTTGATACGCCAGCACAAAACCTGCTCGACATTATGTTGATGCTTGGCAATAAAATCGGTGGCCGAAAATTGCTCCAGCGCCTCACGCTCGATCTCGGTACCGCTGTGCTCCGACAGGTAAATAATCGGCAATTGCGGCCACTTCTTGCGTAACGCGTTGGAAACGGAAAAGCCGGCCTGGTCATTGCCGTTCATGCGCGCATCGAGCAGCGCCACATCCGGAGGCGATTCCTTTTCGGTCAACGCGATCTTTTGCCGCGCGGCCTCGGCAAAATTATAGATTGCGAGCGAGTTCGGCTTACCGTCAAAGTCTTCGTTTTCGAGCACGGGAGAAAATTTCTTGATCCAGTGCGATTGATCTTCGACCCAGAAAATAGCCGCCATCAGCGTGTCCAGTAAAGCTTTTTAAGCATAGATTTCAACTATATAGGCGCCTGCAAGGGCTGCTGTGTGGCGCCTTATAATGTGCAATATTTCTAAATAAAACAGTGCCTTGCAGAAATTTATAGCCTTTTTTTCATGTTTTTCACCGATTTTTCACAACGCCTGCCTAAAGTCTTCTTAACATTTAGTAAAACTGAGGTTAATCCCATGTTTACAGAAATTATCAAGGCCTGGTCAACCGTTCCCGGCATTACCGCAGCCCTTTGGTATAGCGGGTTTGTCGCGAAAAGGCATGGCTGGAGTATGGCTAGAAAGGCATTCTTGCTGCACTATTTTGCGGCGACAAAAAGCCCGAAATTGAAGCATTACGCACTTTCGATTGCCAACAACGAATAGCATTCCTGCAAAAGGCATCTATTCTCTATTATTCACGAACATAGATTAAATTAGGAAGCTCACCATGAAGAGTTTTTACTTTTTACCAGAAATGCCTGGTGTTTCGATCGCAGTCTGGATAGCAGCCAGCATGATTTTCCTGTTTTTTGCCAGGGAACCCGTGCATAAAATGATCCAGACTTTTTCTGATGCAACCGCCGGCGGCCTGAGAAAATTGGCCGAATGGACCAAAAAAACGGCGGAGGCCATGCGCGAGAAGGATAGAAAGGTCCTGCTGGAATCCGGGGTTGCCAAAATTCAGGGCGAAATACTTCAGGAATTCTCTAAAATCGATATGGCCAATACCAAGAGTCTTGCCGGGTATCCCAAATTACAATTAAAACTTGACGAAAAAATCAGCCAGCTTGAGGCCGACTATAACGAGTGCGGGCAGGTCACACCTGAAGCACCCGGATGGAGTGAAGTCGTCAAGAGTATCGCCAAAGTAAAGGGTTCGACCTCTGACCGGATTATCGAAGGTATGTTGGGTGAAATTCATAAATCTGCGGTTGAGGGAGAAAAGAAGGCCCTGTCTGAACTGCGCGATGTTTCTGCAAAACGCCACAAGATACTGGGATCGATGGCACCGGTCTGGAAGCGGGTTGAAAAACTGAGCAAAGAGATCAGTAGCAAGGTTGATAAGGTGACGGAAAACAGCCGCAATATTGAAAAATATATGACTCAGTACGAAAAAATTTCGGCCGCTGAACCCGAGTCGATCGATATGCTCTCCTCGAAGGTGACCAAGCTTTTTATCATCTCACTGATTGTCATCTGTGTAGGCCTTGTTGGCGCTTTTATCAACTTTAACCTGATTGCGTTGCCGATGTCTGAACTGGTACCTGCCGGAGTACGCGTAGCCGGAATGGCGGTATCAGAAATCTCCGCACTGGTCATTGTCGCGTTGGAACTGGTCCTGGGTATATTTCTATTTGAAGCAATAGGAGTAACCCACACCTTTCCCCAGATAGCCAATATGACTAGGGGCAAGCGTAAAATCATATTATGGGGTTGCCTCTTAGGGCTTTTGTTTCTGTCTTCGGTAGAAGCGTCGCTCGCGATTCTGCGCGAAAACCTGGCCGAAGCCAAAAACGCTCTTGATATCAGCCTGGCCGGAGGATCGGCGTCGGTTTCCAACGAAATCAACTCAAGAATTACTGTGATTGGACAAGCAATGCTCGGCTTTGTGCTGCCATGGATTCTGGCGGTAATCGCGATTCCACTGGAAATGTTTATCGAGGCCAGCCAGCATGCATTCGCCAAGATGTATACCGTATTCATCACCTTGCTCTGCCATCTGGCTAACATGATCGCTTATCTAATCGAGGGATTCTTTAATATCTTGGTGCACGTGTTTGATATCTACATCATTATCCCCGTGCAGATCGCCAATCTGTTTAGCGGGAAACAGGTCAGCGCAAGCTAAGCCGGGAGAATACAATGGAAAAAATAATCAAACGTATTCTGCTCGCGCTATCGGTAACAGTCGTTGTTTCAGCCTGCACCGATAGCAAGCAATATGAAACATCATTCTGTGCATTGATGGATATATCCGGCACTTACGCCGGTGAGAAGGCAAACGTGGCCAATATCATCAAGGCCGGCATCGTACCCGAAATGATTCCTGGCGATAGCCTGTTCTTTGTCAAGATCGACAGTAACAGCTACGCGGAAGAAAACCTGGTGACAAAACTGACCCTGGATTACAGGCCTACAAAAGCCAACACTCAAAAACTGGCAATTGCAAAAACACTGGACAAATTTGGCAGGGGTAATGCCAGGTCCCGCCTTACCGACATCAGTGGCGCTTTAATGCTTTGCTCTGATTATCTAAAAGCGACCAAATCCGGTACCCAGGTGATGTTCGTCTTTAGCGATATGAAAGAGGAACTGCCGGCGGGTGTGGTCCGCAAATTTGCCGAGGATGAATTTGACGGCATCGACATCGCGGCCATGAATGTCATCAAGCTCACCGACGACAGCGCCAACCCGGAAGTCTACCGTAAACGTATTAAAAAATGGAACCAGCGAATTGTTGATTCTGGCGCCAGAAGCTGGAACACGTTGATCGATGCGACCAAGATCCAGGAATTTATCTATAACGTTAAATAGATCAAATCTAAGGGCCGTGACCTGCAATTAAATCATTTCTCGTATTTCCTCAAGTCTACCCCGCTTCGGCGGGGTTTTTTTCAGATAAATATTTACCCGCCATACCCCTAATTAGCACTTGAGTCTGCACCTTATACAGGGTTTAATCTGGCGCAACTTTGCAAAAGCAAGCTACATTTTGAATTTAATGGCAAATTTATTGTCATTAAAACCAATGCTAAAAAAGATATTAATTTTCAATTTATTGTTCGTACTGGTTTTTCAACCCGTCGCTGCGACTATGCTGGTGCCTGCCTCGATGACGGATCAGGCAGAGGCTGGCGATCTAATTACCCAGTCGAAACACTGCCCCGACAAAACTGCACCCGACTGTACCGATATGCAAGGCTGCATCGCTTTCGGCCATTCCAGTTGTGATGCCAAGGTCACATCGTTGCTTTTCATAAGCCTGTTTGACGCGGTAATTCTGTCGGATGTACTACCAGTAAAGTTTAGTAATCACTATTCCCTGGTTCCTCAAGGCCCACCTC
>JBATHL010000054.1:0-5740 GCA_049666745.1 Gammaproteobacteria bacterium | reverse complement strand
GGCCAGTACCAATCGTCTCAACAACCGCTAACAGGCCTCGCGGACAATACCTCGCATAATCGATAACTCATGACAACACGAATCGGACTCATCAGCGACGTGCATTCCACCCCCGACCCCGTCGCAGAGGCGCTGGAGCTTTTCGGTAACGAGCAGGTCGATGACATAATCTGTTGCGGTGATATTGCCGGGTACTACGACAGCCTCGAACCGACCATTGAGCTGTTAGCGCGATCAAACTGCAAAGCCATCGTCGGCAACCACGACCAGGGCTACCTGGAAAAGACGCCACAGGACGGCGAATCATCGATTCGCACTTATCTGCAGAACCTGCCACAAACCCTGGACCTGGAAATTGAAGGCAAACGAATTTACGTGGTCCACGCCAATCCGCCTTCCGAGCAGCATGGCGGTATCAAACTACTCGACCAGCAGGGCGAGACCAGGCAGGACCGAATAGACGAATGGACCATGAACCTGTCGGAGCTTGAACATGATGTTCTTATCGTCGGCCATACTCACCAGGTGTATGCTGAACAACTGGGGGAGGTATTTGTCATTAACCCGGGGAGCTCGGTGTTCAACCATAGCTGCATGATATTGTCGTTACCTGACTTGAGCGTACAAACATTTGCACTCCAGAATAAGGAAATCGTCAAATGCTGGAATTTCGGCATGCTGCGTAACTAATCGATGGACACCTCGACCGCCATATTACAGGTTGCGATCATATTGATCGCTGCCCGCATTATGGGCGAATTAGCGGCCTATTTTCGTGTACCTTCGGTCATCGGAGAGATTGTCGCCGGTATCATCCTCGGACCCACCCTGCTGGGATTTGTCGAGGCGGAAGGCCTGATCTGGGTACTCGCCGAAATCGGCATCATCCTGCTGTTGTTTCAGATAGGACTGGAAACCGATATTGGTGAACTCGCCAGTTCAGGGGCCAAATCGGTAATTGTCGCAATCGCGGGATTTGTACTGCCATTTATTACCTGTTTTGCGCTCAGCTATTACTGGTTCAACCTGGATTTGCTGGTCTCCTGTCTGATCGCAGGCACCATGACCGCGACCAGCATCGGCATAACGATGCGCACCCTGTCAGATCTGGGGCAAGGTCAGAGCAGGGAAGGCCGTATTATTCTTGGTGCGGCAGTACTGGACGATATTATGGGCGTACTGCTGCTGGCGATTCTGTTCAATTTTATTACCAGTGGATCGGTGGATATTGCCGGCACATCGAAAATACTGCTGTTCATGTTCGTTTTCTTCATGATTGCACCTGCGGTGGCAAAATCGCTCAGTTACATCGTGAATCGCTGGGAAGCAGCCAGTGATATTCCCGGCCTGGTGCCGACAACAATCGTATCCCTGGTGCTTTTCCTGGCCTGGCTTTCGCACGCTGTCGGTATCCCCGAATTGCTCGGAGGATTTGCCACCGGGCTCGCCCTGTCACGAAGATTTTTCCTGCCGTTTGGTGCGGCGCTAAAGGCCGATCCCGAGTTTTCAGACCATGTGCATAATGAGATGAGACCAGTGATCCAGCTGTTCACACCCATATTCTTTGTCACCGTGGGGCTTACGCTAGACCTGAGTTCGCTCGACTGGGGATCGGTATTTTTCTGGATGTTTTCGCTTTCACTCGTCTTCGTAGCGGTCTTATCCAAGATTATCGGCGCCTTGATAATACGCGAGAAATTCGCCCGCAAGCTTGTTATCGGGATGTCGATGGTGCCGCGTGGCGAGGTGGGCCTGGTATTCGCCGAGCTTGGCCGGCATACCGGACTGTTTACCCCGGAAATCTACGCCATCGTGGTCATTGTCATCGCCTACACGACCCTGTTTACGCCCTTCTGGTTACGTCTGTTTTACCGCTACTACGGTCATTTACTCGAAGACTGACAACTGCCCCTGCCCTTTTTCATTCAACCACTTTCAGAAAATCCTCAACCTGCTGCGAATAGCGCTTGCCGAACCACAGGCAGGTTTTGATTTAATCGACTCGATACCCATGCGACAATGGACGGCATAAAACGAATTCATTGCCAGCAACCAGGACTGATAAACCAACCCATGACCCGGCCGCAGCGCCCTTCTCTCGCGTCCGCAGACGATCTTACCCAGGCCACCGACATCGATTTAAACCTGGCGCTGTCAGGACTGATCGAGCAACGCTACCGTTCACCCATTGTTCGCCCTTCCACCGCCGCAGATGTCGCGGCATTGATCGATCAAAGCTTTCCGCAGGCCGGCGAATCACTCGAGCACCTGGTCGCACAAATTAGCAACGCTACCGAACGATACCCGCGCCGCAACACCCATCCGGGATTTTTTGGCTGGGTTGCACCATCGGGCTTGCCCAGCGATCCGCTGGCCCATGCGATGGTCAGCGTATTGAATGAAAATGTCGGTACTTACCAGGCCTCCCCGGTAGGTACCACGATCGAGAAAACGGTGATTCGCTGGCTTGCCGATTTGATATCTTTCCCAGAACAATCTGAGGGTGTTCTGCTGAGTGGTGGATCGATGGCGAATATGTCGGGGATCGCGAGCGCATTAGCGAAAAGATTCGGACCCGGCTATCGCGAGCAGGGTCTGGCCGCGTTCAGCCAGGATTCAAAGCCGATCATTATCTGTTCACAGGCCGCGCATTTCTCGATCCGCCGAGCGGCGGTTATGCTCGGCATCGGTACCGACAATATCATTGCCATCGATACCGACCCGGAGTTTCGCATGCGGGTCGATAAACTCGAGCAGACCCTCAAACAGCAGCAAAATATCATCTGCGTGGTCGCTTCAGCAGGCACCACCCTTACCGGCGCCATAGACCCGCTCGAGCAGATCGCAGATCTTTGTGCCAAACACGATGTCTGGCTGCATGTAGATGCCGCCTACGGTGGCGGCGGAATGATGTCTGCGGAGTTGCAACCACGTTATCGGGGAATCGAGAAAGCGGATTCGGTGGTGATGGATTTACACAAGTGGTTTTTCCAGTCGCTGGATGGCAGTTTACTGCTCTATCGTGATGCCAGCTGGGCCCGTCAGTTATTCTTCGAAAGCTCCGACTACCTGCGAGCTAACGAAGATTCCTCGCCCGAAGAATACATGTTTTTCCACATCACGCCGGAGTTATCGCGTCGCTTTCGCGCGTTGCCATTCTATATTTCGATGCGCTGCTATGGCATCGAGCGACTCGGTCGCAATGCCCTGCATAATGTGCAATGCGCCGAGTTCCTCGCCGATTTGATCCGCCAGGAAAACGAACTTGAACTGGTTGCCGCACCGCAGCTATCTATACTGTGTTTCCGCTATGTCGCAGAGGGATTCGACGATAGCGAAATCGATCAGATCAACAGCGCAATTCGCGACCAGGTACAGCTCGAAGGCGAGTACCTGATGTCCCCCACCCAGGTGCGTGGCAGGCCTGCATTAAGAGTCTGTATCATAAATCACGCTACCCGCGCCGAGCATATCGAGGGCTTGCTCGCCAGTGTTCTGCGTATCGGGCGTTCGTTAACTCAATGAAGCTCACATTGTTTGACCACCCCAGTGGTGATCGCCCATTGGCCGCGCTAGGACTGCTGCTGATGGGTGTTTTTGCACTTGCCCTGCAGGATTCGCTGGTCAAGCTGATGTCAGGCGATACTTCCTTCTGGCAATTTCAAACCCTGCGCTCGATCGGCAATCTCAGCTTTATCGTTATCCTGGCCCTGGCCAGCGGCAGCCTCGGCTTGATGATGCCGAGGAACTGGCGGCCGGTTTATCTGCGTGGCGCCTTGCTCACCGTTTGCATGTTCTGTTTCTTCGCTGGCGCGCCTTACCTTACGGTGCCGCAGATGGCGGCCGGGCTCTATACCTACCCATTGTTCGTATCACTACTGGCAGGCCCGATCCTGGGTGAATCGGTGGGGCCATGGCGGATTTGCGCCCTGCTGGTAGGCGCAACCGGCGCCGCTTTTATCCTCAGCCCGTGGCAGGATGATTTTTCGGCCGTCCAGTTGTTGCCGATCATGGCCGGCTTTTTCTATGCCACCAATATATTGACCCTGCGCCGCGCCTGTCGTAACGAAAGCCCGCTGGCACTGGCCTTTGCCGTCGGCGTGGTGTTTATTGTTTCCGGGGTTGCCGGCATCGCCCTGCTTTCCGCATTTCCGTTACCTGCGGAGATCCGTGAAGCCATGCCGTTTGTGGCTATCGGCTGGCCGGAGTTGACCTTCCTGGTCGCCGGGTTTGCACTGTTTGCATCGGTGCTCAACCTGACCGGCAATATCTGCCTGAGCCGCGCCTACCAGACCGCCGACGCAAGCTGGCTCGCACCGATGGATTTCAGTTACCTGATTTTTGCCGCTTTGTGGAGTCGCGCGATATTCGACCAGTGGCCAACCCGACAGGCAATCATCGGCATGGCGCTAATCGGTACGGCCGGGATTATTACCGCCTGGCGCGAACGCGTCGTCGCCACCGGCAGGCGAATTAATCAGTAAACAGTCCTGTTAGTGAATAGATTACCCGGCCACCATAGTGTTAAGGGTCAGGATAAACCCGACCCTTAATTATTTATCCGGAGCTTACTTCGCAGGCAAGGTCTGCGCGTAGGCAATAATATCTACGATGTCCTGTATATCGAGAACACCCAAAGCGACCATTGGAACACCGGGTTGGCCATTTCGGGCCTTATGCATTGTCTCCTGCGGATTCGCTTGCGCCACGGTGCCTATGAACTCCGGATTATCAGCGGTTTTGAAATTGATTGTTTTGCCGTCAAAGCCATGGCAAACGGAACAAATCGCCTGGTAAAAACGTGCGCCCCTGGTTGCATCTCCGCGAGCTGTTTTGGTTGCATAATCGATATATTGCGGCATATCAACCTGTCCTCGACTCACGAACAGCGCCAGATTTCTGACCGCCTCGTCAGGAATCATGTCCTTGGTATATCGATGGGTATCGTTACGGATAATCTTTTCGATTTCTGCTACGGGACCACCTACCCACTCGCGAATTCCCTTGATACCACTATAGTGCGAACCTTTAGCATAAGCACCATCGACACCACGATAGTCCCAACCATGACATTCCTTGCAGCGCCAGGTGCCCGCTCCTTTCTTTTTTCCTTTAGCCGGATAAGCTGGGTGGGTTTGCTCGGGCGCTTTTTTAAACATAACTTTTGCCCAGTTGTCGTACATCAAACCACCTTGCAGGGTATGCCAGAATTCTGATATCTGTGGATTGTCATCCGACATCACGACCACTGGCCATGTGAGAACGATTGCCAGGGTAGCCCAGGGCAAATATTTAATGTTCATAATTTTCTCCTCCTATGGTCAGTTAAGATTATACTAAGACGTTCTATGCGGCTTGATGCAGATCAAGGAAACTTCCCGAGATTGCTATATCAAACTTCATCCAATGTAATAAAAAGCCAGACTGGATTTATCACAGGCAACTGTGAATGAAATTGTTTCCCCCCGGGGTTCGCAATTTTCGTCATAGGTCTGAGACAACAGTCCTGATATAGTTAGACGATAGTTTTTTCATCCACGGGCTTACATGAAATCACTCAAGGCGATCTGGACTGCGTTATTCGACAGCCTGCGTGATTTACTCCCGATCATCGTCGTCATCGGCTTTTTCCAGTTTGCGGTGTTGCAACAACCGATTCCGAATTTCGGCGAAATAGTCCTCGGAGTCGTTTTCGTAGTCATCGGCTTAACCCTGTTTGTGCAAGGTCTCAACATGGGCC
>JBATHL010000053.1:0-9318 GCA_049666745.1 Gammaproteobacteria bacterium | reverse complement strand
GTACCTTGCGTCAACCCTGGAAGGCTATTATGCCGGGCGTGCCCATGTGCTGGTCCGCTTCGGATGCTGGCAGCAGATTTGCGACGAAGCGATGCCGGAAAATCCGGACGCGGTACCGATCACAACCATTCTGCTGGTGTATGCCAAGGCCATCGCGCATGCGGCGCTGGGGGACCTGGAATCGGGTCGCAGCTACCAGCAGCAGTTTTATGATCTCTATTTGCAGGTGCCTGAATGGCACATCATGGCCAACAACCCGACTCGCAACGTACTCTTGGTAGCGCAGGCGATGATGAACGGTGAAGTCGAGTACCATGCCGGCAACCGCGAACTCGGTTTTCAGTATCTGCGCGAGGCATGTGTGCTCAGCGATCATCTCGAGTACTCGGAACCCTGGCCGTGGATGCATCCACCGCGGCATGCGCTCGGGGCGCTGTTACTCGAACAGGGGCGGGTCGAAGAGGCAATCATCCATTACCAGGACGATCTCGGAATCGGCAATCGGCTGCCACGTTGTGCCCAGCATCCCGACAATATCTGGGCCCTGCACGGCTACCACGAATGCCTGAACAGACTTGGGCTTACCGATACAGCGCTAAACATCAAACCACGGCTCGATGAATTGATCAGGCAATCCGACATCGAAATCCAGTCATCCTGCTGCTGTCGTGGCATGCAGAGTTTCGGGACAGCGTCAGAATAAGAAGTCATCCCCGCTACCTCTCTAAATCATCCCCCTACTTTTCAAAGTCATCCCCGCGCAAGCGGGGATCTTGCAATTTCGCCATGATCCCGGGATCCCCGCTTGCGCGGGGATGACTTAGGTATTGCGGGGATGACTTAGGGATTGCGGAGATGACTTAGGGATTGCGGAGATAGTTTAAGGATTCGCGGAGGCACTGGGACGTATAATATCTCCTGGATTAGCTTCTGCCTTTCACCTGGACTTCGTAACCCGGCTCCTCGGGCTCATCATCGAGCATTTCCGGTGGAAACCCGGGTGCAAGCACCTCGACTCCAGCGACTTCCTCGAGACGCTTGATGATGTTCGGAGATAGCTCGCGTGGTCCGTATCGTTCCTGCCCGTCCTTGAAGATCTGCTGCATCATGGAAGCCAGTTCGAGGTTCAACCCACCCCGTTCTGCGACATCGTTGAACAGGCCGATATCCTTGCACACCAGGTCCATGGTAAAGCTGATGTCGCGGCTGCCATTCAGAATCACCTGGCTCTCGGTTTCATGCACGAAGGAATTGCCCGAAGAAATACGAATCGCTTCGTAGGTAGTGTTCAGATCCATACCGGCAATTTTGGAGGTAACCAGTGCTTCACACAAACTTAGCAGGTTTGCGGTGGCGAGGTAATTGGTAACCACCTTTAATACGGAGGCGGAACCGAGTTCCCCGGTATGCAGAATTCGCCGCCCCATCTTGGTCAATAGCGGCAACATGGTTTCGAAGGTCGCACGTTCACAACCCGCAAAGATCGCGATATTACCGGTGGCCGCCCGATGGCATCCGCCCGAAACCGGGCAATCGACCGGTTCGGCACCGACCGCCCTGACCTTCTCACCCAGGCGCAACACTTCGTCCTTGTCGGTGGTACTCATTTCCGCCCAGATTTTACCCGGACCGAGTCCCGCCAGGGCACCGTCTTCGGCTTCCATTACCAGCGCACTGGCAGCCGGGCTCGGCAGGCAGGTGATAAGAACGTCGACGTTTTGCGCCATCTCGCGTGGACTGTCCGCCCATTTGGCGCCACCATTGAGAAACGGTTGCGCGATAGCGGGATCGAGATCTCTGACGGTCAGATCGATGCCGTTACGTAACAGGCTTCCGGCGAGCTTGCCGCCAACATTGCCAAGACCAATAAAACCAACTTTAAGCATTAATTGTTCCTCGATACCCAGTTAAAATCTGCGCAGAATTCTACGCCTGAAACAGGTTCGTGGTAAACAAGAATTGTCGCTGGATTTGGCCCCCGTGCATCTTTATACTCGCGCTGCTGCACAACGCTATTTCATTATTCGAGATCTGTCTGATGGCTAAACTAACAACCGTGTACTGGCGTGATATCCCGGCCCAGGTGATTGCCAGGGAACGCCGCGATACGGCTAAAATTGTGCTCACCGAACGTTTCGCCGAAGCGATCGACAAGGCCGCGATGCGGGCTAAAATGGCGGGTACCGACGCTTACCTGGAACAGTGGCGGCGCGAGGTGGTCAACTGCGGCAGGGATCTACAGGCGGCGGTCGATGAAGCGGCCAAAACACTGGAGCATGATTTCGATGACGCTCGCCTGGAACAACTGGTCAGCAACGGCGGCAACGCCAACTAGTCATCACAGCGTCTGTGCCATCAGTTTGACCGTCATCACCGGTTTCCCCTGTCAGTGGGTGGCTACATCGGGGGTAAGTCCACAAAAGTGTAGCGCGGCAGGGACGCCGCGCTCCAAGCGATTCCAGGGATGGACCAAACGGCGTTTTCTGCCGTTTGGGAGCGCCTTTTGCGGACTTACCCCCGAGGTAGCCTGAACACGCCAATAAATCTGCGATCAGGGCTCATTCCGGACAGTAGTGCGCGCAAGCGGGGATGACCTCAGTGGGAACGAGGGAACCTGATTGCGTCGGTCTTTACGCTATTTCTCTATCGGTTTGATCAGTTCCGCGCCTTCATTGCGCGAATTACTCACGGCAATATCGACCGCGTAAAACTGATATTCCGGCGCGGTTTCGTGCAACAGACGATCGGCCGCGTCGGTCTTGTCCGAATGACAGTCGAGCCAGGCTGCGTAATCCCGTGGCGCTATGTACACCGGCATGCGTTGATGCAGTTCCTGCATCGCGCCTTTGGCCTCGGTGGTAAGCAGCGCGCAGGATTGAATTTCATTGCCCTCGGCATCCTGCCAGTGCTCCCAGATTCCAGCCATCGAAAACAGTTGATGGTCGATATGACAGCAATAGGGTTGTTTACGCCCATGTTCAAGCCGCCATTCATAGAAGCCATTCGCCGGTACCAGGCAACGTCGCCGCCGGTAGGCGTTGCGAAACGAGGGTTTTTCGGCGACGGTTTCGGCACGCGCATTGAACATGCGATTACCCATGCTCACATCTTTGGCCCAGGAAGGGATCAGACCCCAGCGGTATAAGTTGAACTTACCATCGCTGAGCGCCAGTACAGGAGTGGTTGGAGCAATATTGTAACGCGGGGCAAATATGTCGGGTGGCGGCGCATTGTAGTGTTCCATGATATCGCGTGGATCGGTATCAAGAAAAAAACGTCCGCACATAGCTACCTCCCGAATCAACTTTCAAAACCGCGCGAATGCCGCATAATAGCGCAGTTTTAATCGCCCAATAAAGATGTCGCTGCTACAGGCCAGAAATCTCCACCATAGCTACGGTGACCAGCCGCTGCTCGATGACGTCAGCCTGACGCTCGAGACCGGGGAACGCGTGTGCCTGGTGGGTCGTAACGGCAGCGGTAAATCGACGCTGTTAAAAATCATCGCTGGCGACATCAAGGTCGATGACGGCGAAATCATCCACTCAGCAGAGCTACGTATCGCCGAACTCAGGCAGGATGTCCCGCAGGACTTCAGCGGCAGTGTTTACGACTGCGTGGCCCAGGGAATCGGTGAACTCGGCGGGGTCATTACCAACTGGCATCATGCGGCGCTGGCATCCGCTACCGATCCTGCAGCGCTACAACTGATGCAACGCTACCAGGATCAAATCGAAGCCCACAGCGCATGGAATCTCGAAAACCGGATCTCGAGCACGATTTCGCGTCTCTCCCTGATCGCCGACCAGTCTTTCGAGGAACTCTCCGGTGGCATGAAACGCCGCGTCCTACTGGGCCAGGCCCTGGTGGCCGAACCCGATTTACTGCTACTCGACGAACCCACCAATCATCTGGATATCGATTCGATCCTGTGGCTCGAAAACCTGTTACTCGGGTTCAACGGGACATTGGTGTTCATCACCCACGACCGCGGCTTCCTGCAACGCATCGCGACCCGCATCATCGATCTCGATCGTGGTCACCTGACCAGCTGGCCCGGTGACTATCATCGCTATCTCGAGGCACGCGCGGCCCAGCTCGAAACCGAGAGCCGGCACAACGCCCTGTTCGACAAGAAACTGGCACAGGAAGAAACCTGGATCAGGCAGGGCATCAAGGCACGCCGCACCCGTAACGAGGGACGGGTCCGCGCCCTGGAAAAAATGCGCGCAGAACGCGCTTCACGGCGCGAACGTAGCGGTAGCACAAGACTCACCGCACAACAGGCTGAGGCTTCCGGCAAGATCGTTATCGAAGCCGACAATCTGGGCTTCGCCTGGCAGGACAAAACGATCATCAGCAATTTCAGCTGTAAAATTATGCGCGGCGAAAAAATAGGCATCCTGGGTCCCAATGGTTGTGGCAAGTCAACCCTGATCCAGTTGTTACTCGGTCAGATAGAGCCGCAAACCGGTTGGGTAAAGACCGGTACTCGTCTCGAAGTCGCCTATTTCGATCAGCACCGCGAAGCACTCAATCCGCTAAAATCGGTACGCGACAACCTCGCTGCGGCCGGTGACCAGGTCACCATCAACGGCCGCCCACGACACGTGGTCGGTTATCTAAAGGAGTTTCTGTTCAGCGAGAAATCGATACATATGCCGGTCAAGGCATTATCCGGTGGCGAGCGTAATCGCCTGCTGCTGGCGCGCCTGTTTACGCGCTCGTTCAACTTACTGGTGATGGACGAACCCACCAACGATCTTGATATCGAAACCCTGGAACTGCTCGAAGAATTATTGATCGAGTACAGCGGTACGCTGCTACTGGTCAGCCACGATCGTGAGTTCATCGATAATACCGTGACCAGCACGCTGGTGTTTGAAGGCCAGGGCGTGGTCAACGAATACGTCGGCGGTTACCAGGACTGGCTGCGTCAACGTAGCGTCGACGAAACCCCGAGCGAGACAGTAGCCGCGGTCAAAAAAACGCGGCGCAGCGCAGACAAACGCGGACCGGAGCAGAAGGAACTGCGCGCTTTACCGGGTAAAATTGAAAAACTGGAAACGAAGATCGAAACCCTGCATCTGAAAATCAGCGATGTCGATTATTACCAGCAGGATGCCGCGGTGATCAGCCGCGAACAAGAGCAGCTGCAGAGACTGGAGTCAGAGTTGCAGAATCTCTACCAGCGCTGGGAAGAACTCGAGAGCGAATAGCTTCAGGACTGCGCGATATCGAGCCAGCTACCTGCGGTAATCAGCTGCAGTTGCTGTGGACTCATGCAAAACACGGACTCCGGAGTTCCGGCAGCGGCCCAGATTGCCACATGTCGCTGTAACGAATTGTCGAGCAGGGTGCTCAGAGGCCTGGTATGTGCAACCGGCGGTACGCCACCAATCGCAAACCCGGTTTGCTGCCTGACAAAATCCGCATCGGCCTTGCCTAGTTCGATACCAGTCTCCAGTTTTACTTTTTGCAGATCAACTCGCCGATCCCCGGCGCACATGACCAGTACCGCCTGTGCACTGGCCTTATCCCTGAAGATTAACGAATTGGCAATCTGGCCGACCGCGCAATCGAGCGCTTCCGCGGCAAGTACCGCGGTGCGCACCGCTTCGGGTAAAATTCTTATTTCGAACTCAAGCCCAAAGCGCTCGAGCCGGGATTTAACTTTCAGATTGGCAGGTTTCATTGAAAACTAAACGCTACTTTCAAACCTTGTAATGCTATGATTGCGCCATTCTACAGGATCAAACAACCGAGTGAACAACGCAGAGGCCAGCTCAGACAAGTT
Source organism: Gammaproteobacteria bacterium (assembly GCA_049666745.1). GTDB lineage: Bacteria > Pseudomonadota > Gammaproteobacteria. The sequence continues at coordinate 3,521 of JBATHL010000053.1, read as the reverse complement.
AATCGTAATCCCCAGAAACCAGCACAACATCTCCAGAAAATCGATATCCGATTCCGCGCTAAAGGTGTTGTATCGGCTATCCAAATCGGGCCATCGGGCCTGTCTGGTAGGCGGGGCTGTACGCGATTTGCTGCTTGAAATACATCCCAAGGATTTCGACGTTGCCACCGATGCCACGCCGGAAGAAGTCCGTGCCCTGTTTAAAAACAGCCGCATCATCGGGCGCCGCTTCCGTCTGGTCCATATCCGTTTCGGGCGGGATATTATCGAAGTAGCCACTTTTCGCGGTCACCACGAAGATTCTGCTAAAACCGAACTCGATACCCACGGGCGAATTTTGCGTGACAACACCTTTGGCGATATCGAGGAAGACGCGATACGTCGTGATTTCAGCGTAAACGCGCTTTACTACGACATCCACGATTACTCCGTACTCGATTACGCCGGTGGCTTGCAGGACATCGAAGACAAATGTCTGCGCATGATCGGTGATGCAGCCACGCGCTACCAGGAAGATCCGGTGCGCATGCTGCGCGCAGTGCGCTTTGCCGCCAAACTCGATTTTGAAATCGAACCCGTTGCCGTCAGCGCGATTCATGATTACGGCCACCTGCTGGCGGCCATTCCCCCCGCACGCATGTTCGATGAAATGATAAAACTGTTTCATTCGGGCAGTGCGGTGCGGGTGTTTGAACTGTTGCGTCAATTCAATTTATTGAAATACCTGGTGCCGGAGCTCGACGAATGGTTACAGGACGAGCCATCCGAAATGATGCTCGATTTCGTTGACCAGGCGCTGGTCAATACCGATTCCCGGGTTAACAGCGGCCAATCCCTGTCACCGGGATTTATCTTTGCGGCTTTGCTCTGGCCGGTGGTGCAGCAACAGGCGAACCGGATGCAATCGGATCGGCGTAAAATGATCGGTGCACTGGCCCAGGTAGGCGAAACCGTAATGAAGCGCCAGGTACGGCATATTTCGATCCCGCGTCGTTTCAGCCAGATGGCGAGGGATATCTGGAGCGCACAGCCACGCTTTCATCGCACCCAGGGCAAGCAACCACTGCGCCTGTTGGCTTTCCCGGTGTTCCGTGCCGCCTACGATTTCATGTGTATCCAGGCCATGGTGGGTTTGTTTCCCCATAAACTGAGTCACTGGTGGACCGATTTCCAGCAAAAAAATCCAGTCGAGCATCACGCAGAGCGCAAGCCGGCGCAGCGCCCACGTCGGCGCCCGAGACGCAATGCAAACTGAGGAAGTATTCATCGGTCTCGGCAGCAATATCGGTGATTCTGCGACGATAATCGAACAGGCCCTGAACGCACTGGATAACATCACCCAAAGCAGCCTGCGTGGGCGCTCATCACTGTATCGCAGTACCGCGCTGGGTGATATTCCGCAGGATGACTATATCAACGCGGTCGCCCGGATCGATACCAGCCTGGAACCAATGGCGTTGTTACTCGAGTTACAGGCAATCGAACAGGCCTATTATCGTCATCGCAATCAGCGGCAACGCTGGGCGCCACGTACCCTCGATCTCGATATTATTTTATTTGGCAATCGCAATATCGCAGATAGTCATCTGACCGTTCCACATCCGGAGCTAGCCGAGCGGCGGTTCGTGCTTGAACCCATGTTCGAGCTTGATGGCGATCGATTCATTCCCGGGCATGGCAGTTTACGTTACCTGATCGACCAGGCGCCCGCTATTGCAATGGAAAAACTGGCATAGTCGAATGATAGAGCATTTTCGTTACATCGTTATCGAGGGCCCGATCGGGGTGGGCAAGACCAGCCTGGCCAACAAGCTGGCTGATGAATTCGAAACTGAGTTACTGCTGGAAAAGCCCGACGAAAATCCTTTTCTGGAGAGCTTTTATCAAAACCCGAAGCAATATGCCTTATCGGCACAACTACATTTTTTGTTACAACGCGCGCAACAGGTGCAGGACTTTCGCCAGGCCGATATGTTTCGTAGCTCCTATATCGCCGATTTCATGGTCGACAAGGATCGCCTGTTTGCCCGGATGACACTGGATAAAGACGAACTCGCACTATATGAGCAGATCTATACTCACCTGACCCTGGATGCGCCACGACCCGACCTGGTGATCTACCTGCAGGCACCGCTGGAAACCCTGCGCCAGCGCATCACGCAACGTGGCATCGGTTATGAACAACAAATCCGTGACGATTATCTGCTGCGCCTGTCCGAATCCTATACCCGTTTTTTCTACGACTACGACGACAGCGCGTTACTCACCGTCAACACCCAGTCGATCGATCTGATTAACAATGCCGATGATTACCAGTCGATTCTTGAAAAAATTAGTAACATCCATTCTGGACGTCATTATTTCAATCAGTCATCATTCGCCCTCTGACGAGGGCCTGGCATGTATATCCCGAAACCGCTAGACGACAGGATCACCATTCCGCATCTGAAAAAGATGAAGCAGGACGGTGAAAAGTTCGCCTGCCTGACCGCCTATGACTATAGCTTTGCCAACCTGGTCGAGGACTGCGGTGTCGAAGTGGTGCTGGTCGGGGATTCGCTCGGCATGGTCATCCAGGGACATGAAACCACGATTCCGGTAACCCTGGAGGACATCTGTTACCACGGCAAGGCGGTTGCGGCTGGTCTGCAAAACGCGATGCTGATGCTGGATATGCCTTTCGGTTCGCTTAACTCGCCGCAACAGGCGATCGATAATGCGAGCGTTTTGCTGAAACAGACCCAGGCCCAGGTGGTCAAACTCGAAGGCGGAAAAACCCAGCTGAAAACTGTCGAAACCCTGGCCGAATTCGGCATCGCCAGCTGCTCGCATCTCGGCCTGCAACCGCAGATGGTTCACAAGATGGGCGGTTACCGCGTGCAAGGCAAGGCCAAAAGTGCCGCCGAGGAAATGCTCGCCATCGCACAGGAACTCGAAGCCGCCGGCACCGACCTGCTGTTGCTCGAGTGCGTGCCGGCGACGCTGGCCGCCGAAATTACCGCGGCGCTGGAAATTCCCGTCATCGGTATCGGCGCGGGCGCGGATGTCGACGGGCAGATACTGGTACTGCAGGATGTACTCAACGTGACCCCGGGCAAGAAACCGAAGTTTTCGAAGAACTTTATGCAGGGACAGTCCAGCATCCAGGCCGCCATCAGCCGCTACGTCAACGAAGTCAAGCGCGGTCAATTTCCCGATAAAGCCCATTCTTTCTCCTGAGATTCAGAGCATGGACCAGGCCACCAGCGTTATCGAACTGCGACAATACGTGCAGCACTGGAAGGATCACACCCGGTCGATCGCGTTTATCCCGACCATGGGCAACCTGCACGCCGGTCACATGTCGCTAATCGAAAAGGGTCAGTCGCTGTGCGACCGGACTATCTGCAGCATCTTCGTCAACCCGATGCAGTTCGGACCGAACGAGGATTGGGACCACTATCCGCGCAGCCTGGAAAATGATCTCGAACAGCTCGAGGCGATCGGCTGCGACCTGGTTTACCTGCCGACCGCTTCCGAGC
>JBATHL010000052.1:0-4503 GCA_049666745.1 Gammaproteobacteria bacterium | reverse complement strand
GTTGAAAAGTGGCCGGTTTCGCCTGTTCGTGCTGTCCCTGTCAATCCTCATCCTGCTAGTGCTAAACCTGGTCGGCGTGCTCAGGCCCGATAGCTCGATTGCCGTCAGCCTGCAATCTTATGCCGCCTGGATGCATGGTTTCGAAATCGTGTTACTAATCCTGCTGTTCTGGCAGATCTGGCGGGAATTACTGCAGCCATTGTTACGCCTGTGCGACTGGGCTGACCTGATGCGCGGAGTCAATCTCGATGCAAAGGTAGAGCTCAAGGCTGACAGTGATTTTGCAGAACTGGCGAGCGATATCAATATGCTCGGCAATATGATTAAGAACCTGTCGCGTGACACCGAAGTTCAGTTGCAGAAACATACCGATCACATCAGTCGCGAATCGAGATCGCTGGCGATACTCTATGACGTCGCCTCGAGCATCAACGTATCGCATGATTTGAATGAACTGTTCGAAAAATCGCTCGATTCACTGTGCAATAATTTGAACGCCAGCGCCGGTATTATTCGTCAGTTCCAGGGTAAGAAACAAAAAGACATCGTCGCTTCATGCGGCAACATCAACCATACCTTCCTCGCCAGCGCAGATCATTTTTTATCGATTCAGTATCCGTTCGATGAAATCAAACTGGATCATATTTATCGTATCGACAGCCTCGACTACGAAACCGTGTTTGGTACTGACAGCGAAAACAGGCAGCGCAAGATACTGGTGCTGTCGATTTTGCTGCAGTATCGCGAAAACATCCTCGGTGCAATTCATTTATTTTTTGCCGAGCAGAGCTCGGTCGAACTCGAGGCCTATAGTGAACTGCTGCTGAGTATTGGCCAGCATCTGGGTAGTGCGGTAGAAAAGTTTCGCCTGCTCGAGGAGGAAAGCGAACTACTGGTAATGCAGGAGCGCACCCGCCTGTCGCACGAACTCCATGATTCACTGGCGCAAACGATCGCCAGCCTGCGTATCCAGATACGCGTCATCGACGAAACCTTTCATTCGAATGACGAAAAAAGCATCTGGCACCAGATGGAACGTATCGAGTACACCATCGATCAGGCCAATACCCAGTTACGCGAATTGATTGCCCATTTCCGTGTACCCATAAACGAGCAGGGCCTGATCCCGTCGATCGAGGATACCGTACGCCGTACCCAGGAGGAAATGGGCATTCAGGTATACTATCAAAACGAGTGGCCTGAACAGGAGCTTACGCCTGAAGTGGAACTCAATGTGCTACGTATCGTGCAGGAGTGCCTGGTCAACATTCGCAAACACAGCGAGGCAGAAGTCGTGCGGGTATTACTCAGTTACCGTAACGATACCAATATCGTGTTGATCGAGGACGACGGTATCGGCTTCGATGAATCATCGATCGTATCCGAAGGCGGTCTGCACCTGGGCCTGAATATCCTGCACGACCGCGCCAGGGAAATTGGCGCCGATATCGAAATCGAAAGCGAACCCGGCGATGGCACGCGGATTAATTTACAGTTCAAGGTCGAACCGGTTAACGCGTTAATGGAATCAAGCGGATAAAGGCATGGCGAAAAGAATTTCCCTTTCCCGCGCCGCCCGCCTTGTCGGGGTAAAACGAGGTGTACTGCAACAGCAGATCAGGGCGGGAGAACTGCAAACCTTTGAAGGCGAAATTGTATTGGCAGACCTGTTGCAGGCTTATCCGAACGCTCAAATCGAAGACTCGAGTATGCTCGAACGAGTCGAGCAAATTATCGAACAGGCCACTTTCATCAACGTCGATAACATTGCTCGCAAACCGGACAACGTCGCCCTGACAGCCCGTATCATGTCGTTGAGCGAAGACCTGTCGCGACAAAAACGCCTGCTCGCTCGCTACCAGCGTTTCACCGAGAATTTGCGCGCTGAAATAGAACAGCTCTCCACCGATTCCGAAACGTTACAACAGCTTGCTAGCTGGGTCGATGAGGCAATCACGAGCCTGAAAGCAGACGATGGTACAATAGACCAACCATTCGTAAACGAAACCTTCTTGCGCGTTATGTCGGCACAGGCAACAGTCATCCCCAGTGGTCACGAGTTTTTCGTCGAAGGCGCTGAATCCATTCTGGAAGCAGGTCTGCGGGGTGGGCTTGCGCTCAATTACGGTTGCAGTAACGGCAACTGCGGACTGTGCAAAATTCGCGTGGTATCGGGTGAGACGCGCAAGATAAAACATCATGACTATAGCCTCAGTGAAGCCGAAAAAGGCTTTGGCTATATCCTCGGTTGCAGCAATACCGCGATCTCCGATGTCGTACTGGAAGCCGACGAAGCACAAAGTATCAGCGACATTCCGAACCAGACGATTCCGCTCAGGATAAAAAAAATCGACCACCCCGACGAGGAAGTTCTAATCGTCAGTACACGAACCCCGCGCACCAGCCGGTTAAGATTCCTGGCCGGTCAACGTGCAACATTATCGATTGAACATGTCGGTTCCGGTTTCTACCCGATTGCAAGCTGCCCCTGTGATGACATGAACCTGCAGTTTCATATCGCGCTGGACGCCGGGGACCCGGTCTCGGCTTATCTGGCCGAATCGGGCAGGACCAACGAACTGTTAACGCTGCAAGGTCCGAGCGGGTCTTTCGTACTCGACGAGAACTCACCCAATTCGTTGGTGTTTATTGCCGAGGGAATCGGCTTTGCATCCATCAAGGGTCTGATCGAGCACGCCATGGCGCTCGACGTGGCAGAGAAGATTTTCCTGTTCTGGATAGCCGGCAGCGAAGATACTCATTATCTCAATAATCTTTGCCGCGCCTGGAACGATGCGCTCGATAATTTTGAATATGTTCCGCTAAAAGCCGCAAGTGGTGATAATCTGGAGGACCAGATTATGCAGCGATTAAAGCCGAATGACCCAGCCGGTTTTGATTACTACCTTTGCAGTGGGGACGAGATTCGGGCCAGGCTGCAGCATTTTACCGATACCAGAGAAATTCCACAGAATCAGGTTTTATTCGAAGCAATTTAGATAAAAGGATAGTCGCCATGAGTTTAAAAATACTACTAATCGACGACCACATGCTGTTCCGGGAAGGTTTGATCAGCCTGTTACAGAGACGCAACATCGAAGTACTCGCCGCGGTAGGCGATGGCAACGAGGGCATCAAGCTGGCCCAGGAGTTGAAGCCAGATATCGTGTTGCTCGATAAACGCATGCCGATCATCGATGGCATCAGCGTATTGAAGCATTTGAAAAAGATCGGTTTGACGATGCCGATAGTGATGCTGACCACGAGCTCGAACGAACAGGACCTGCTCGATGCACTGAAGGCGGGTGCGAGTGGTTATTTACTCAAGGACATGGAACCTGACGGTCTGGTAACGGCGCTGCGCGATATTCACGCCGGTAAAACCGTGGTCGCCCCACCGCTGACCTCGGTGCTGGTGCGCTTTGTCAAGGGCGACATGACCGTGTCGCCAAGTAAAGGCCCGTTCAGTGAACTGACCCCGCGAGAAAGTGAAATCCTCGAACTCATGGCCGAGGGCCAGGGCAACAAACTGATTGCCCGCAACCTGGGCATTTCCGATGGCACGGTTAAGTTGCACGTCAAAGCGGTACTGCGCAAGCTGGGGGTGCATTCCCGCGTCGAAGCGGCGGTCATGTACATCGAATACAATCACCGCGCCGCGGCACCGGTCGAAGAGTAGTTGTTCTCGAAATCGGCGGACAGCGTTCAATGCCGCTTACCTGACAATACTCGAGCCATTCCGATACGTCGGACCGCCGCTCAAGCCTGCGCGGCCCGGCGGGAATCTCGTAAATACTAATAGTTAGTACCTGAGCTTAAAGACAGTGTCTGACTGGATCTAAGCCAATCGACCGATTTCACCCACAGGGCCATGCGATATACCCGAAAAAGCTCTTCCCGGTAGCTTCTGATCGACACATAGCAGACGCCCAAAAATTCGCGCTGAGCGGCAAAAACCGACCCACAAGAGACACTGGGAAGGAACGTAATCAACGCCACCAAAGCGGAGCTAATTGTTTGCCAAACGCAAACCATTAACCAATCTGTCACGGATGGTTACGTCTCTGAAGGGGATCGAACGCTCTATGCTCTGTAACGCCAGCCCTGCGCGGAAAGGCTAATTCATCGCAATCGCAAGATGGCAAAACACCCGAACAGCGGCATCAGGCCATCACCTGGGCGCAACGCCTGAAACGTGTATTCAATATCGATGTATCGCTCTGTCCACAGTGTGGCGGCGACGCCAGAGTGATTGCTTCTATTGAGGACCAGGCTGTCATTGACAAGATATTGAGTCACCTCATGGAAAAAGGTGCATTGCCGCCACCACCCGAGCTGCTACCCGCAGCACGGGCCTCGCCAGGTTCGGACTGGTTTGCATAGAACCAGATACCCTCATCAGTCTTTAATAGGCAATCAGCAATATCAGCTAACCGGTAGAGCAGGTTACCCGGCAGCTTGTTGCCTGATGGTGCGAGCCAAGTGCTGAAGAAGCCCAAAGTA
>JBATHL010000051.1:0-3451 GCA_049666745.1 Gammaproteobacteria bacterium | reverse complement strand
CTATGGGCTTAAGGTCACGCTCGGTGGTGACCGGGGCGCCTACGGCAAGGACCAGGGCTCTCAAGTTCTCGGTGGCGGCGCGTTACAGTGGCACATTGACGGGACATTCTATGAATACGCGCCCTGCCACTACACTCAAATGCGCTGCATAGAAGCGCCAACCGGGAGTGGCCACTGGTTGTCATACGACAAAGAAACTGAGGATAAATTGTGGTGTGAAGCCGGATCGACTGCATTCGCGAGTGGCCGGTTAGCATACGACATGCTGCCACCTGATTCACAGCAACTTTGTCTACAAACCAGGGTTCACTATGCCAGTCGCCCGTTCGAGACAACTTATGAATTGGGTAATAGTAGTAATGGTTTAAGAATCAGCGATCACGAAGCGGAACGACGCTATTCATTAGGAGAAGACATTCCAGGCGCGACGATAGATGATCCATTGGCCCAAATTTACCCACTGATATGGACCTGTCCTGTCACCAAGCAACATGCCTTGATGCCGCATCCACGATGCATGCATACGATTGAACAAAGTACAGAAGCTGGCAATTATTTTCTGGGTGTCATCGAATCAAGGCTCCAGGTGGAAGCCTGGATGCGTCCCGCGATTGCGCCGGAACTTGTCTATGTGCACGCGTGGCAACCGGGTGACCTGGTAATCTGGGATAATCGTTCGATTTGGCATTCGGCAACCGGCAAGTTATCCCGTGAAGACCGCAGGATTATGCATCTGACTGCATATAACGGTGATGAATCGCCGAGTTGTGTATCCCACTGAAGTGGGAGTTTGATTTGGTGCTAGGGGTGGAACCGAACTAAACGAACATCTAGTTGATTGCTAAGCTCTTTCAGCAGTAGGCAAACATCAAGATACCAACTCTTGTACCACCTTTATCCGTACGGGAGTTTCGCTGGTATTAATTATGCATTGTTATGCACTGTGGTGCATATAGGTGCAGCGGACGCCCCATAAATTGTTGAAAAATAGAGGATTATAATTCACTTCATCTTCTGAAAAGCATCTGACAACAATAACCCTACAAACCGCTTTCTGCGCGAAATTCAACAAGATATATAAGTTAGTGAGTTCAGCGTCGTTCCTCGTGCAGAACTTTTTCGGGAAATTTCTTCTTCAGGCTGGTATCCTTTTCAGGAAAGGGTAACGGCAAAATAATAAAACTAACCAAAAGCATGTCGGATATTTAACACTCTTCGACAATACAGAGATCCGTGCGGGCACCCCACTTGACAACGGTTTTCTGTGATCGCGCCGCTACTATGTCATTGGATAGATAAAGGGAGGCAGTCAAGCCATGACTAAACCGACATTGCTAATAATTCACGGAATGGGAAACCATACCGAGCAATCTTTCAAAGAAAAATTCGACTCGACGATGGTTGACGTTTTCAAGTTGTACCCGTCGTTATCGACGAAGACCTTCGCGGACTTCGTCGACGTAAAGGCCATCCCTTACAATTCCTTTTTTGAAGACTATCGAAAAAACTATGACGGTAGTGACAATAAGGAGAAGTTTGCGCAGCTGATGCAAGAACTACCGTCGGTGACGGCAACCAAGATTTTCAAAAAGATCCTCAACCTACAATCAGATATTGCAGGCGACGATTTTTTCAGTTCACATTGGCTTGATGTGCTGTTTTATCGGTTCTCCACTATCGGGACACCGGTGCAGATAGCGGTAGCCAAGGCCGTGAATCAGGCGATTCAGGATGAAGGCGGCGCTGCTCGGCGGGTCCACGTACTTGGTCATTCGCTTGGTAGCGCAGTACTGCATGACTCGCTAGCCAAGCTGTATGGAGAATCATCGAATGATTTCTCGGATCCGTTAAGCCCGGTCACCCATAAGCTTGGAAGCCTCCATTTCGTCGCCAACACGAGCAAACTATTACAATCTTTTATCGATGTTAAAAAATCGGTGGTTAAGCCCGATCACGATGGTTGTACTCGACGATATCGAGAATATCGCCACAGTCTCGATCCAATTGCGCGGGTTAAACCATTCGACCCCACGGGCAATGGTGGGTGGATCGGCCATTACCCCTGGGAACAGGGATACTACAAACTGCATAACTTGACTTCGGTAACCAACCAGCATGGCAACATGCACAGTATCGAGCACTATCTGTTCAATCCAAAAATGCACCTGCAGATTTTTGAGGACGTTGCGGGAATCGACCTGCCCGAAACCGAGATATCACAGGGGAAGAACGAGTTTCTTCAGTTAACCTTGCAGAAAGTAGCTGAAAAAGCGGAGACCGCCTTCAGCAATATCTCGATCAGTGACAAGGCTACTGTGGCCGAGTTTGTCAAAGCCTATCAAACCCTCAAGAATTTTGTCGAAGACCTGGGAGGGCAGCTCGATGTTTAGTCGATACCTAGTCATTTGCGTTTTAGCGTTTGCGGTACCTTTTACGGTCCAGGCTGCTTCTGACAACCAGAAGGCCGCGATCAAGCTTCTGGAGGAGACTTGCGCAACCGTTACCGGGCCGAAAGCACGTGATTTTTTTCCGGAGTTCGAGCAACAGGTGCACGACAACAAGATGAAGTATTGTGGCTTCCTGCCTCAGGATTTCAACGGCTATGCAGGTGCGTTTAGAACCTCGCTGGATTACTTGAAGAGTTTCGGTGCCACCGATGCAGAACTTGTAGATGCTCGAGTTGATTTGGATAGTTATCTAACTCGATTCGAAATGCCGGTTTTGGAATCAGTCGGAAACGGCAACATTGAAATGAATTTGAGGGGGTATAAAGTCATCTCTAACGTGAATAGTTGCAATGCGAAAGCATCGGAACTAAAGAGCGAGGCAACCTGTAAGGAGGCTATAGAAGAATTCGTCGCGATTTATAACGACGCTCAAGGCTTTCATAGTCTCTACACGTCAAAAGTTACGGGCAGCCAATTGGATGAGATTGAGGCAAACTGGGCGTCGTTCCTGGACTATTCGAAATCGCAAACCGTACTGGAGTTATTCCTGAATGGGCAGATATATAAAAATTCGGAATCGGCGCAGTTCCGAAACCCGCCAAGCTACCAACTCGTTTTTCTTCACCCGGGCGTAGTGATCGAAAACGTCAGTGAGGCGTCCGACGGTCAGGAAACTGAAGAGGCGTTGATCCTCGATATCGTTGGATTCAATAACTGGACGCAGGATGAGTGGTATTTCCCATCTGGCCTCTCATACGGTCTGGTTTACAAAGATCGAAAGGATATAGAGGATTGGGGACATGCCCTCTCTTTTTATTTCAAGAGCAAGTATGTTCTTGGCATCACGGATCACGATGGTGAGAGAGGATATTTTGTGTCGATTGACTTGCTCGAACTCTTTAAGGACAAGAAGAAAACTTTCGATACATATAAGAAAAATTTTGAGTCTTCAAACTTTTCGAATCTGGCTGGATCGAACTAGCGCGGTGTGACGGACCAGCAAG